>JAPPBA010000072.1 GCA_026705295.1 Candidatus Palauibacter australiensis | reverse complement strand
CGATAAGGTATCTTACGATGCCAATATCGATGTCAAATAACAAGTCACATAGGATGTCATGGCTCATGGATTGGCGAGAGTTCAGCTTCGAATACCGCCTTGACGGACGGTCCTTGCAGAGTCTCCTGATAGAGATCGAGGCCAGCAAGAAGGCGGTAGAGAATCTTCTGCTGCCGCCGGACTGGAAGGACCAGCTCGATCGATTGAACCGCATCAGAACCATTCGCGGGACGACTGCTCTTGAGGGAAACCCGTTGTCGGAGGCTCAGGTACGTGAACTGCTGGAACGCGATACCGGTGTCGACCCGACAACGAAGGAAGCCCGGCAGATCGAGAATGCGAACGCCGCCCAAAACTGGGTCCGCGAGAGGTTCGGGCCCGGTGAACCGCCACTGGGCGTTGCGGACATCTTCCAGATGCACGAGTTGATGACGCGGAGTTCCGATGAGGTCAACAACGTTCCCGGCCGCTTGCGAGCACACGGCGTGCAGGTCGGTACGCCGGCGTTGGGAGGAGTTCATCTGGGGGCGCCTCACGAGAGCCTTTCACGTCTGCTGGACGGCTTCGTGGTCTTCGTCAACTCTCGGCGCGTGCGGAAAGAACATCCGGTGGTCAGAGCGCTGCTGGCCCATTTCTTCCTGGTAACGATCCATCCCTTCGGAGACGGCAACGGGCGCGTGTCGAGACTGGTCGAGGCAGCCATCCTCTTTGAGGGAGGATACAACGTCCACGGTTTCTACGGGCTCTCGAACTACTTCTACCGCAACGGAGATCTCTACAAGAGGCGTCTGCAGGAATGCCGCAGGGAGCAGCCGTTCTGCGTGGGTCCTTTCGTGGAGTTTGGGCTTCAGGGTTTTGACACCGAATTGAAGGGGATCAACTCCTTCATCAAGTCGAAGCTGAATCGCCTGGTCTACCGTTCGACCCTGACCTGGGCGCTGGGAGAGCGCATCAGCAAACGCCGCCGCCTCATCAACGAACGGGAGCATGGTCTGCTGGTTTTTCTCCTTGAGGAAACCGAGCCGATCGACCCATTTTCGGAAGACCCCTCCAGGCGAGTGCTGCTCCGCGATCTGGTGGATTCACCTTTCGTCCGCACGGTGTATCGCGTCGTTACCCCACGGACCTTCGTTCGAGAACTCACGCGTCTTGCGGAACTTGGCTTCATCGTCTTCGAGCGGGATGCGGTTGCGGGTGAGTCTGTCGTTGGCCTCGACTTCGGAGCGATCGGCAGATACGGCCCCACCTCGCAGCTGGAGCCGCGTCTTCGTTAGGGCCCTCTACTGGCCGAGGGCGTGCAGCACGACGGTTCGCCGGTGGGGACGGCTCCGGTGTTCGAAGAGGAAGATCCCCTGCCAGGTTCCCAGGGCCGGCGCACCGTCGAGCATCGGGATCGCCAGGTGCGTCTGGGTCAGGGCCGACCGGATGTGGGCCGGCATGTCATCCGGCCCCTCCATCGTGTGCCGGTAGCGGGGGTCGCCTTCCGGAACGAGGCGGGCGAAGAAGTTCGAGAGGTCGTGGAGGACATCGGGATCCGCGTTCTCCTGGATCGTCAGAGACGCCGATGTGTGGCGGATGTAGACGGTGAGCATGCCCGTCTCGATCTCGAGCCCGACCGTCCACTCCAGGACTGGGCGGGTGATCTCATACAGGCCCTTTCCCCGCGTCTCGACCCCGAGTTGTCGGACGAACTGCTTCATGCCGGCGGGGGACATTCGCGGGCTCGAACGCGGCGGGGCTTTTGCCATGGACTGTCAGGCGACGTCCTCGCGCGCGGCCCCGGCGACGTGCGCGCGCAGCGCCCTCCACACGCGCTGCGGCGTGAAGGGGAGCGCATCGATGCGGACGCCCACCGCGTCGTAAATCGCGTTCGCGATCGCCGGGAGCGACGGGTGCAGCGGCCCCTCCCCCGCCTCCTTGGCGCCGTACGGACCTTCCGGGTCCACGGACTCGACGATGAGCGCCTCGAACTCCGGGCAGTCCATCGAGGTGGGGATCCGGTAATCGAGGAGCGACGGCGACGTGTGCAGGCCGCCCTCCACGTCCCCCTCGCGGAAGAGTTGTTCCTCGAAGATCGCCTCCGCGAAGCCCATGTAGGCGGAGCCCTCGATCTGGCCTTCGACGAGCACCGGGTTGAGCGCGCGGCCGCAGTCGTGCGCCACCCAGATGTTCGTCACCCCCACGACCCCCGTGTCCGCCTCGACCTCGACTTCGGCCACGTGCGCGGTGAAGGAGTAGGCGGGCGACGACCCGATCGTGCCGCCACGGTAGTCGCCGTGAACATCCTTCGGCGTGTCGTAGGAGCCGACAGCGCCCAGCAGGCCGAACTTCCCCTCGGCGAGGTTGAACGCCTCCGAGATCGGGATCCGCCGACCGCTGTTGTCGGGGGCCTCCGCGTCGAAGGCCCAGCCGCGCGCCAGACGCACCTGGCCGACCGGCACGCCCCACTGCTCCGCGACGGCCTCCGCGACCTGCGCGCGCAGCGTGCGGCAGGCCTCGACGCAGGCGTTCCCCACCATGACGGTCTCGCGCGAGGAGTAGGCGCCCAGGTCCACCGGCGTGAGGTCCGTGTCGGCGGAGAAGACGCGCACGTATTCGAGCGGGACGCCGAGTTCCTCGCACGCGATGTAGGCCATGGTGGAGTCGGACCCCTGCCCGATCTCCGAGGCGCCGTGCAGGATCGCCACCCGGCCGGAGCGCTCGACCTGGACCTGCACCGCGGCCTGGGGCATCTCGTTCGGATAGATCGGGTAGTTCGTGCCGGAGATGTAGGAGGAGGCCGCCATCCCGAGACCGCGACCCCGCGGCAGCCGCCGGTGGCGCTTCTTCCAGTCGCTGGCGCGTTCCACCGCCTCGAGGCACTCGAGGAAGCCGTTGGACCGCACCTTGAACTCGTTCACCGTCCGACCCGTGCCCATGAAGTTGCGACGGCGGAGTTCGAACGGGTCGAGGCCGAGCTGCTCGGCCATCTTGTCGAGGGATATCTCGTACGCGAAGCGCGGCTGCACCGAGCCGTGGCCGCGCTTGGGGCCGCACGGGGCCACGTTCGTGTAGACCCGGGTCGAGTCGAAGCGGTAGGACTCGATGTGGCAGGGCGAGGTGAGGAGCTGTCCCGAGTAGTACGTCGTCACGAGACCGAACGAGGCGTAGGCGCCGCCGTCCAGCGTCGTCCGCGCGTCGAGCGCCCTGAGCTTCCCGTCGCGCGAGGCGCCGAGCCGATACGTCATGTGCATGGGGTGGCGGCCGCGGTGTGAGTAGAAGAGTTCCTCGCGCGTGTAGAGGATCTTCACCGGGCGGCCGGTCCGCATGGCGAGAAGCGCCACGCAGAACTCGAGGTCGAACGGCTCGGACTTTCCGCCGAAGGCCCCGCCCACGGCCGGCTGCACGACCCGCACCTTCGCCACGTCGTAGTCGAGCACGCGCGCGAGCTCTCGCTGCAGGTAGTGCGGGACCTGCGTCGAGGACCACACCTCGAGGGCGCCATCCGGGTTGAGGCGGGAGATCGCGCAGTGGGGCTCGATCGGCGTGTGCGTCGTCCCGTGGAAGAAGTACTCCCCCTCGATGGTGACGTCCGCCTCCGCCATCCGCGCGTCCACGTCCCCGAACTCGAGGTGGACGTGCTTGAGGATGTTGCCGTTCGCCCCCGGCTTGCGCGGCGCGTGGATGGGCTCCGCGGCGGCCTCGGGCGTCAGCGATTCCTCGGGCGAGAGATAGACGGGAAGCGGCTCGTACTCGACGTGGATGCGCTCGAGCGCCGCGTTCGCCGTGTCCTCGTCGACCGC
Source organism: Candidatus Palauibacter australiensis (assembly GCA_026705295.1). Classification (NCBI taxonomy): domain Bacteria; kingdom Pseudomonadati; phylum Gemmatimonadota; class Gemmatimonadia; order Candidatus Palauibacterales; family Candidatus Palauibacteraceae; genus Candidatus Palauibacter; species Candidatus Palauibacter australiensis. The sequence continues at coordinate 70,118 of JAPPBA010000072.1, read as the reverse complement.
CGCCACCGCGGCCACCGCGTCGCCGATGAAGCGCACCTTGTCGACGCAGAGCGCGTGCTCGTCGCGCGTCCAGGGGATGATCCCGTACGGCGTCGGCAAGTCCCGCCCGGTAATGACGCCGTACACGCCGTCGAGGGCCTCGGCTTCGGCCGTGTCGATGGAGACGATCCGCGCGTGCGCCTCGGTGGAGCGGAGGATCTTCCCGTGCAGCATCCCCGGCAGGACGATGTCGTCCGTGTAGATCTCGCGGCCGGTCGACTTGCGCAGCCCCTCGACCCGGCGCGCGCGGCGGCCCAGCGCCGTGAACTCGGCGTCGGCGAGCCCGGGGAGCCGATCCGGATCCTCCGCGGCGGCCTGCTGTGCGGGCGTCAGTTCGTGCGGGTGCATGCTCCCAATCTACGTCCGACCCGCGGACCGGGCATGAGCCGTGGACGAATGCCGGTGTGCTCGATCGCACCGCGTACTCACCGGGGCGTGACCCCTCTCCGAACATCGGCTAGCAGTCCGTGGCAAAACCCTGCGCCAGCGCCGAGAGCGGTGAAGCGCTCGCCTGGCAAGGAGCGACGAGGGAGCATAGCGGCGCTACGTGACCGAGGAGCGACGCAGAGCGCAGCGGTTCAGGCGAGATGCAGCGCCGCTCGAACGTAGCGGCGTTTTGCCACGGACTGCTAGACTTTGGACGCCATGCTCGAGGAGGCCGCCGACCCATGACCCCGCGCACACGCCGCAGACGGCGCGCCGCCGGGCGCCCCGTCGCCCCCCGTCACCGCCGAACCGCGGTGCTCTCCGCCACCCTCTGCTTCGCCGTCGTCACGTGCGCGCCACCGCCCGCAACGGACGCGGGGCCGCTCGCCCGTATCGCGGTGACGAACGCGATCATCATCGACGGGATGGGAGGAGAGCCGGTCGCGGACGGCGTCGTGGTCGTCGAGGGCGGCCGCATCGTCGCCGCGGGCCCCGCCGCGGAGGTCGCCGTGCCCGCCGACGCCGCCATCGTCGACGCGGCGGGCGGCGCGGTCATGCCCGGGCTCGCCGACATGCACGTCCACATGGTGGGCGGCTGGGACGGATACAGCACCGACATGCTCGGCTATCGCCGCTACCTGAACGCGCTGCTGCACGCGGGCGTGACCACGGTCCTCGACGTGGGGAACGTCCTCCCCTTCATCCAGCAGATCCGGGCCGAGGTCGAGGCGGACCGGATCCCGGGTCCCCGCATCTACATGGTCGGGCCGCTGGTGGACGGTCCCATGCCGATCTGGCCGCCGATCACCTATTCCACCTTCGGGCCGCTGGCGATGGAACGGCATACCGGGCAACTGGCCGACGCCGGGGTGGACGCGCTCAAGGGCTACGTCGGCCTCGATCCGGCGATGGTCGATGCGCTCGTGCAAGCCGGCGCCGAGTTCGGCCTGCCCGTCCTCGTGGACCTGGGCTCGCGCGGCGATTACGCCGCGGCCGTCGAGTCGGGCGTCGCCGCGCTGGCCCACGCGCCGTCCATTGCGCTGAGCGACGACGAGATCGCAGCCATGGTGGAGCGCGGCACCGCGACCATCACGACGCTGGCCGTGCTCGAGTCGTTCGCCCGCCGACGCCTGCGCGACCTCGTCTTTCTCGATCATCCCCTCGTCACGGCCACCACGCCCCCCTGGTTCCTCGAAGCGTTGCGGGAATACGCCACCAGCCCCCAGTCCGAAGAAGACGTGCAGCGCGCCGCGGCCGTCGAGGAGCGACTCATGGTCGCGATGGCCAACGTGAAACGGTTGCACGACAGTGGGGTGCAGATCGTCGCCGGCACGGACGCGCCTTACCCGGGCGTCTTCCAGGGAGAAGGGATTCACCGGGAGATGGAACTGCTGGTCGAGGCCGGCCTGACACCAGTCAAGGCCATCGCCGCGGCGAGCCATGACGCCGCGAGGCTCATGGGAGCGGAAGATGAATGGGGCGCCATCGCGCCCGGGATGGCGGCGGACCTTGTCGTCGTGCGAGGCAATCCCGCGGCGAACATCGGGGCCACGCGCGACATCGCGGCGGTGATTCAGGCCGGCGTCCTGCTGGACCTGGCGAGCCTGACCTTCGACGCGCTGGACGACCCCGGATTCCGGACGGTGGGATCCGTGGCGGCGAACTGAACGCCGCGAGTCCCCCGAACTACTTCGTCCAGATCGCGACCACGCCACACCGCGAAGCGGGTCCACCGAACTCGGCCGGAAGCGAGGCCGGACCCTTGTACACCTCGACACCTCCGATTTCGACGGGCGACACCCACAGGTCGGCCTCGCCGATCTCGCTGATGTGAACGCCATCGAGATAGATCTGCATGTGGCAACGCGAGCCGACACTGGTGGCCAGCCGCGTCGTGTACAGCCTGCAGGTGCGCGAACCCACACGGCAATAGCGTCGGATCGACGCTTCCTCCATCACCATGTCGGATATGACCCGTGGGCTGCGACGCTCGATATCGGCCGCGGTGTAGAAGGTGCCGAGTCCGAGCAGTTCGCCCCAGCGCTTCCGTTCGTAGAAGCCCTTGATCTCCAGCCGGCGCAGGCGCACGGCCGTCGCCACGAGCGGTTCCATCTCGAGCGGAGCGGGGACCAGACCGATCTGGATGTCCGTGGTGGCGCCGCGGGCCACGTTGACCATGTGGCGCAGCGGAGCATACCCGAGATGCCGCACGGACAGTTCGTACACGCCCACCGGTACGTCGCTGAGGATGAATCCGCCCTGCCGGTTCGTCTGAACCTCCTGGGGACGCCCCCTGAGGGACACCGCGGCCGCAATCACCGGGGCGTCGCTGAGCGCGTCCGTCACGGTGCCCAGCAGACGCCCGTTCTCCACCGAAGCGACGCGAAGTCGGAGGACCACGTCCTCAACTGCCCCGGGCTGGAGCAGAACCTCCGTCTCGTCGCTGGCGGCGTCGCCGAACTCCGCCCACAGCGTGGCGCGCCCGACGACGCCGGGGACGCAGAGGACGAGTCGACCGTCGGATCCCGCCTGACCCCGCAGCGGCCCGTCCAGCGCTCCCTCGTCTTCCGACGTCAGGCGCACGGTCGCGAACGGAATCGGGATCGAGCCGGACTCGTCCACGACCGCGACCCCCAGGGGAACGTCGGCGCCGCAGTCCTCCGCCTCCTGCCCCGCCAGGCCGACGGACCCCGCCGCGAACTGCAGCGCGCCGAACAGGAGGCCGGTTCTCCGCGTCGCGCCGCCCGTCGGCGCCGCGACGACACATCGGGACGGCCTCCGGGAGCGCTCCCTCCGTTGATTCATGGCGACCTCTGTAAGGGCTTCGGTTGCGGCGGCACGATAGACTGACGGTGAAACGTCCTGCGAGGTCACTCGTCACGCGGGGCCGCTCTTGCAACGCGGCGCGGGCGTTAGTGAGGTTGGCCTTGAGATCCGGGTGCGCCGCCGGTCGAGGGGCCGACCGCGTCGAGAGCCCGTTTGGACCGAATCGGGCCATCGCAACGAGGATTTGAACATCCGCTACCGCACGCTTCCGGCGCTCTGCGCCCTTCTCCTTCTCCCGCACGCAGCCATCGGCCAGGAAGCCGTCGGTCAGGGAGCTGTGCGCCGGGTCTCGCTCGCGGGGGCCCTGGAGGCGTTCGCGGAGAACAGCCTCGCGCTCAGGATCGCGCGCTCCGAGGCCGCCGAGATCGCGGGCGCGGCGCGCCAATCCCGTGCCTGGTTCAACCCGTCGCTCTCGGTCCGGCGCGACGACCTCGACCGCAACGGCGACGAGTACTGGGAGGAGAACCTGCTCCTCTTCCAACCCCTGGAGTGGCCGGGCCGAACCGCGGCCCGCTACCGGGCGGCCGCCCACACGATCGAAGCGAGCAGCGCCCGTTTCCGCGGCGACTCGACCCGGTTCGCCTTCGAGGTTCGCGAGGCCTGGGCGCTCGCGTGGTTCGCGGAAGCGGCGGAACGCACGGCGCTGCAGGCTGCGGAGGTGATCCGGGAGGTGGCCGAGGACGCGGAGATCCGCCTGCAAGAGGGGGACATCTCCGCGTACGAGACGCGGCGGTTGCGACTGGAACGGGTGCGCGCCGAGCAGGATGTGGCGGAGGCCGAACTCCGTGCCCGCGACGCACGCCGGCGCCTCGCCGCCCTGACCTTTCCCGGGACCGGAATCGAGGAGGTCGGACCGTCCGCGGAGCTGGAGGGACTGCCGCCCCCGGTGACTCGGGAAGCCGCGCTGGACGCGCTGCTCGAGCGGCCGGACCTGGAGGCCGCGGCCCGGGATCTGGACGCGGCGCAGGCCGAACTCGCCGTGGCAAGGTCCCGCTGGATGCCCGACCCGACCGTCAGCCTGGGATATCGACGGCAGGAGGGCGGATTCGAGGGCCTCAGCCTGGGTCTCGATCTTCCGCTGCCGCTGTTCGACCGGGGAGGGGGAACCCGGCAGGCCGCCGACGCCCGGAGCGCCGCGGCCGCCCATCGCCTCGACCTCCGGCGGCGGCTGGCGGAGAACGATCTCCTGACGGCCACGGACCGGTACGCCTCCAGTCGCGCCCGTCTCGAAGCCGCGGCCGACGGCCTGTCGGCGGATGCCGAGGCGCTGCTCGCCTCCGCGATGGCGGCCTACGGCGAAGACGAGATGTCGCTCCTGGAGTTGCTCGACGCGGCGAACGCTTTCCGGGGCGCCCGACTCAGCGCCCTGTCCATGCGATCCGCCGGGTGGATCGCCTACTGGGACCTCCTGCGCGCCATGGGACGGTCCCCGGAAGGGGAGCCATGAACCGGAACCTCTGCTACGGGGAGGAACGCCCGATGGTCACGCCCAGCACGTCCCGCAGCAGCCACCAGGCGCCGACGGCGAGGATCGCGGCGGGGATGACGAAGCGAAGCCAGTAGTAGAGCCAGAGCGTGGGCACGCGCCGCCCGCGGGCCCCATCCTCGCCCGCCGCCAGTTGCCGCAGGACTTCGGACCGGTCCAGAGCCCACCCCACGGCGACGACCGAGAGCAGCGCGCCGAGCGTCTGGAAGCCCGATCCGAAGGTCAGGTCCCAGGGCGTGAACACGTTCATGTTGATCATCGGGGGCAGCGCGAACGCGAACACGGCCACGGTCGTCAGCGTGACGGCGCGCGAGCGGCCGATCCCGGTGTTGTCGGTGACCCCGGCCACCAGCACTTCCAGCGCCGCCACATCCGACAGGTAGGCGCCCCCGAACAGCGCCAGGAAGAAGAGCGTCCCGAACACCGCCCCGGCCGGGATCCGGCCGAACACGTCGGGCAGCGTGACGAAGAGGAGGCCGGGGCCGCTCGCCGGTTCGAGTCCGAACGCGAACACGGCGGGGAAGATGGCGAGCCCCGCCAGGAGTCCGGCGCACAGGTCGCCGCCCGCGGTGAAGACGGCGTTGCCGCGCAGGGGGTCGCCGCGGTTCAGGTAGGAGCCGTACACGACCATGAAGGTGCCACCCAGCGAGAGGCTGAAGATCGCCTGGCCCAGCGCCCCCAGCATGACGGGCGGCGTGAGCGCGCCGGGATCGAAGGCCCCGAGGTACCAGCGCAGACCCTCTCCCGCCCCGGGCAGCGTGAGCGAGCGGACGATGAGGATGAGAAGGCCACCGAGGAGCGCCGGGACGATGAAGCGGCTCGCCTTCTCGATCCCGCCCCGGAGGCCGCGCCTCAGCACGGCGGCGCAGGTGACGAGGACCGCGCCGGTGCAGACGCACTGCAGGAGGAAGGAGCGGAGCGAGAACCCCTCCTCCGGGGGCAGGATCGCGGCGGCGTCGATCTCGACCCCGACGCCGGAGAGCAATCCGGCCAGGGCGTGGTACAGCACCCAGCCGAGCGCGTTCGAGTAGTAGCCGGTGGCAGCGGTGACGCCGACGAAGAAGATCCAGCCGAGGGCGCGGCCGAAGGGGAGACCGGCCGACTCGAACGCGCCGACCGGGCCGCGGCGGGTGTGCCGGCCCAGCGTCCATTCCGCCATGAGCGCGGGAACGCCGATCAGCACTACGGCGAGCACGTAGAAGGCCACGAAGGGAGCCCCGCCGAACTCGCCGACCATGTACGGGAAGCGCCACACGTTCCCGAGACCGACGGCGACGCCGATCATCGTGGCCACGAGCCCGAAGCGGGAGCCGAACGTCTCGCGTCTGTCTCGTTCCATCCCCGGCCTCTAGCTTGGCGGGTCGCATGTGGCCGCCGGCGCCCGGCGCCCCGGTGCACTCGCCCCTCGCTGACGGGCGAAACCTTGGGGCAGGGGCCGGCCGAGAGAAAGGGACGCCAGCGTGAAAGCTCCCTGGTTCCGCCGCTATCTGCTGCCGGGGCTCGTCTTCCAGTCGGCCGTCATCGCGGGCGGATACGGCACGGGACGGGAGAACGTCGAGTTCTTCCTCTCGATCGGCCCCACGCCCGGCCTGTGGGCGATGGCGCTCTCGACCGCCATCTGGAGCGCGGTGTGCGCGGTCACGTTCGAACTCGCGCGGCAGCTCCGCAGCTACGAGTACCGCACCTTCTTCAAGCGCCTGCTCGGCCCGTCCTGGGTCCTGTTCGAGGTCACGTACGTGCTGCTGACGCTGCTCGTACTGGCCGTGATCGGGGCGGCGGCGGGCTCGATCGCGGACGAGACCTTCGGACTCCCGTACGCGCTGGGCGTGATCGTGGCGCTCGGCGCCGTCGCGCTCCTCCTCTTCTACGGGAGCGCCGCGATCGAGCGCTTCTTCGCCGGCTGGTCGTTCGCGCTCTATGCCGTGTTCGTGGCGCTCGTCGTATGGTCGCTGGCGCGCTTCGGGTCCACGCTGGGCCCGAGCTTCGCGGCCAGCAGCCTCAGCGGCGACTGGCTCGTGAAGGGGGTCCAGTACGGCGGTTACAACCTCTCGGCGGCCGCCGTGGCACTGTTCACCGTGCGCCACATCCAGACCCGGAACCAGGCCGTGTGGGCCGGACTGCTGGCCGGCGTCATCGGGATGTTGCCGGCGTTCTTCTTCTACCTCGCGATGGTGCCGCACTACCCCGCGATCATCAGCGCGACCGTCCCCTCGAACTTCATCCTCGAGGCACTCGGATCGAGGACGTTTCAGATCGCCTACCAGGTCATCCTCTTCGGCACCCTGATCGAGACCGGGACGGGGATGATCCACGCGGTGAACGAGCGGCTCGCCGTCACGCGGCGCGAGCGGGGCGCCGGGATGCCGAGCTGGGCGAGGCCGGCGGTCGCGGCGGTCTTCCTTGGGGTCGCGCTGTCCCTCACCCCCCTCGGCCTCATCGACCTCATCCGCCAGGGCTACGGGACGATCACCTGGGGGTTCATCGTCTACTACGTCCTGCCCGTCCTCACGATCGGCGCGTGGCTCGCGTTCCGGAAGCGGAGAGAAGCGGGAGCGACCGGGACATCCGGAGGAGGTGAGGGGACATGAACACGCGCGCCATTCTCATCGGACTCGTGCTCGGGCTGGGCCTCGGCGTCGCCGCCTCCGCCACCGGATCTCCGGCGCTCCTGCGGGCGGCCGAGGCCGTCGCGCCGCTCGGACAGGTCTTCCTGCGCGCGATCCAGATGGTCGTGATCCCACTCGTGGCCGCGGTCGTGTTCGTCGGCGTGGGGCGGATCGGGAACCTGCGCAAGCTGGGGCGGATCGGCGGCCTCTCCGTCGGCTTCTTTTGGGTCACGACGCTGCCGGCGATCCTCATCGGGATGGGTGTGATGGGGTTCGCGCTCACCTTCACGGCGCCGGTGCCGCCCCCGACTCCGACGACGGAACTGAACACGGCGACGCCCGGCGTGATCGACTTCCTCGTGAACCTCGTGCCGCGAAACCCGGTACAGGCGGCCGCGGACGGGTCGCTGCTCTCGATCCTCATCTTCATCGTCCTGCTCGCGGCGGCCACGACGACGCTGCCGCGGGAGAAGCGGGAGTTGCTCACCGGATTCGCGGAGTCGGCCGGCGACGCGCTCATCAAGCTCATGAACTGGGTCCTGTGGACGGCGCCCGTGGGGGTCTTCGGCCTCGCAGCGCCGGTGGTGGCGCGCACGGGGCTGGCGCTGCTCCAGAACCTCGCCGTCTTCATCCTCGCGGTCGTCGTGGGCCTCTTCATCCTCAAGGGTCTCGTCCTGCTGCCGATGGTCCGCTTCGTCGGCGGCATGCCGGCGGGGCGCTTCATCCGCGGCACCGTGGGGACGTACACCGTGGGCTTTTCCACGACGACGTCGGTGGGCACGCTGCCGATGATGCTGCAGGAGGCGGAGAAACTGGGGCTGCGGCAGGACCGCTACCGGCTGATCCTGCCGCTGGCGGCCTCGATCAACCGGCCGGGGAGCGCCCTTTTCCAGAGCGCTTCGCTCGTCTTCCTCGCCGCCATGTACGGGGTGCCGCTCGACGCGGGACTGATCGCGGCGGCGGTCCTCGCGATCTTCCTCGCCGCGATGACGGTGGCGCCGGTGCCGAGCGCGAGCATCGTGTCGATGGTGCCCGCGCTCGACGTGGTGGGCGTGCCGCTGGCCGGACTCGGGATCCTGCTCGGGATTGACCGCGTGCCCGACGTCTTCCGCTCGGCGACGAACGTCATCGGCCACATGGCCGCCGCCACGACCGTCGATGCGATGACGCAGAACGATGAAGAGTTGGACGAGGGGACGGAGGACGGATGACGAGGCTCCCCGCCACGGGTCCGCTGCCGCGGCCCCGGGACCCGGAGGAGGGACGCGAGACGCTGCGCGCGGAGGCGATCCCGGCGGCCGACGTCCAGCGCGTCCGCCTGCGGGCGCTGGAGTTCACGTCGCTGTGCCCGAAGACGGGACAGCCGGACTTCGGACGGGTGACGATCGACTACGAGCCGCGTGACCGCTGCCTCGAGTCGAAGGCGCTCAAGTTCTATCTGTGGTCGTTCCGGGATGAGGGGGAGTTCTGCGAGACGCTCGCGGCCCGGATCGCCGACGACGTTGTGTTCGCCGTGGCACCGCGCCGGGTGCGCGTCGAGGTGGAACAGAACGTGCGCGGCGGCATCGAGATCGTCGCGACCGCCGAGCGCGGGGAGGCGGCCACCGACTGAAGCTTCCGCCCTCTCCGCGAGCGCGGGCGCGGGCGCGCGCCAGCCCGGGGGCTCAGGGCGCGCGGCGGATGGCGCGGCCGGGGCGGGCGCCGGTCGGCTCCCCGGCGGACCAGGTCTCCACGCCGCCGAGCCACACGCTCTCGACGCCGTCCGCCTGCCGGGTGCCGTTGTCGAAGGTCGACCGGTCCACGACGCGCTCCGGATCGAAGATCACGAGGTCCGCCCGGGCCCCGGCGCGCAGCACGCCCCGGTCGGTCAGCCCCAGCCGCCGCGCCGGCATCGACGTCGCACGCCGCACCGCCCGCTCCAGCGTCAGGATGCCGCGCTCCCGCACGTAGTAGCCCAGCACGCGCGGGAACGTCCCCGCCCCGCGCGGGTGCGCGCTCCGCACCCCGCCGTCGCTCGCCGTCATCACCCACTCCGAGGCCATGAACGTATCGACGTCCTCTTCGTTCATCGTGTGGCCGATGAGCCCGGAGCCCCCGTTCTCCATGATCCACATGTAGGCCTCGACGTCCGTCATCTCCCTGCGCCGGGCGATCTCGTCGAGCCGCAGTCCGTTCAACTCGGGTTCGGACCAGAAGGCGACGATCTGCAGCCGGTTCCCGCCACCCGCCGCGGCGATCCCCTTCGCCACGGAGTCGGGGTTCGTGAACATCCTCGAACGGACCACGATCGCGAGCCCGGACTGCCAAGCCTGGTAGGGGTACTGGTCCGCCGTCACGTCCAGTCCCTCCTCGTTGGCCTGCCGGATACGCTCCAGCACGTCGGGCGCCCTTCCCCACACGGAGGCGTTGCCCGCCTTGATATGCGACATCTGCACGGGGAGCCCCGCCTCGCGCCCGATGCGGATGGCCTCGTCGACCGCTTCGAGCAGCCCCTCTTCCTCGTCGCGCATGTGGGTCATGTAGAAGCCGCCGTGGCCCGCCGCGGCCCGCGCCAGGGCGGTGAGTTCGCCGGTCGTGGAGTAGAAACCGGGGTCGTATTCGAGGCCGCTCGAGAGGCCGAACGCGCCCTCCGTCATCCCCCGCTCGACGCGCACCGTCATGTCCGCGATCTCGGCGTCGGTCGCCGTGCGCCGGAAATCTTCATCCATCACGAGACTGCGCACGGTCCCGTGTCCGACAAGCGTCGCGACGTCCACAGTGGGCCGGAGTTCGTCGATGCGCCCGAGGTAGTCGGAGATCGGCCACGGCGAGGAGCCGTCGGCCCCGACCACGATCGTCGTGATCCCCTGCGCGAGCTGCGTCGTGGCCAGCGGGAAGTCGAACAGGCGGGTCGTGGAGTGGTTGTGGATGTCGATGAAGCCCGGGGCGAGGACGAGACCCGTGAGATCCCGCTGTTCCGCGTCGGACGGAGCCTCGACGGACCCCGGGGCGCCGAGCGCCGCGATGCTCCCCCCGTCGATGAGCAGGTCGCCGACGTAGCCGGGCGCCCCCGTCCCGTCGACGAGCGTTGCGTTCGTGAACAGAACCGTGGCCGGCTCTTCGGCCGCACCCGTAGCCGCCTGCGCGGCGACCCGTTCCGGAGCGCCGGCGCCTCCCATGATCGCCAGGATCAGCAGCGACAGCGGGCGAAGCGTTCGCGCGCGGTGGCGGCTGTATTTCGTTCGTTCGGACATATCGCGTTACTTTCGTGTTCCGTGACGATGAAACCGGTGCGGTCCCCCCGAAGGGTAGACCCGCCGTGGAAGGTTCCAATAGAGGGACAACGATGAAAAGATACGCACGTCTTGTGTTTTCGTTCGCCACCCTGCTTCTGGCGCTGGCGCCCGCGACGCTGACGGGACAGGCCGAGGGCCAGGCCGCAGACGCGCCGCTCAGCATCGGCGTCATCGATCTGGACGCCGCCGCGTTCGGGTCGCCGGCGGGACAGGCGCTCGCGCAGCAACTGACGGACTTCCAGCAGGAACTCGCCGCCGAGCTGCAGTTGCGCCAGGAAGCCGTGCGCGCGGTCGAGCTACGCGTGGCGGAAGCGGACAGCCTGACGGTCGACGAGCGTCGGGTGCTTGAACGCGAGTATCAGGACGCCCTCACGGCCTTCCAGCGCTACCAGCAGGACAAGCAGGAGGAAGCGACCGCGCTGCAGAACGACGGACGCGAACGGATCCGGGCGGAACTCGCGCCGGTGATCGAAGCGATCCAGGCGGAACTGGGCTACGACCTGATCCTGAACGCGACGAGCCCCATCATCATCCTGTTCAGCGAACGCGTCGACATCACCCCCCTCGTCATCGACCGCCTCGCCGCGGACCCCCCCGGCGGCATGTAGGAAACACGCGTTGATACGCCGGTGACGCGAACCCCCATCCTCTGGCCAGACCCGGGGTCAGCCAGCGGAGGTCAGCAGGTCCAGCACATCGGCGCGCGACGGCACGCCTTCTCCGCTCTCGAGGAACGGGCGGATGTCGGCCTCGACCGCTCTCCACTCCACGCCCCCGACTTTCGTCGCGACGGACCGGCGCCACGTGTCGTCCGTGAGCGGCGGGGCGGCGGGATCCGTCTGGCGGCGGGCCGCGTTGAGGAGATCCAGATTCGGGGACGGCCACGCGGGATCGCTCAGGTACCAGACCAGATCGTAGATGTCCCTCCCTTTCAGCCAGGGCCGGTGGAGCACGGCGTGGAGTTTGCCGGCCAGCAGCGACGCCCGGTCGTGGTGATGGATGCGCAGCGACACGTGGCGTCGCACGATGCGCGTCTGGGTCACGGCGCCCGCGGGCGGGCGGGTGTCGACCTCGAGCTTGATCCGGAGCGTTTCGTCGCGGTGGCTCGACAGACCGAACTCGTGGGGGAGTCCCGGGAAACGGAACCAGCCGGCGTGCACAGCATCGCAGCCGCGTAGCGAAGCTGTCACGTTGTAGCCCTCTCGCCGGAACTGCGCATGGATGGACGTCAGCCAGCGCCGCGGATCGTAGCTCTCGCGGGGGCCTTCGAGGGCGAAGTCGAGATCTTCGGAGTATCTCGGCAGCCTGTACAGAAAGCGCAGCGCCGTCCCACCGTGGAACGCCAGCGGCGACATGGCGCCGGCCCTCTGCAGACCCTCCAGGATTCGAGCCTGCAGGTACTCCCGCATCGCGTTGCGTCCGGCGTGCGGATCGAGATCCCGGATCAGTTCCCGGAGATGGTCCTTCACGTGACGGGCAGGGGTTCGTATACCGGTGCCGGATCGCTCGCGCGGCGGATGACGTAGGCTGCGGCGCGGGCCAGCTTCGGACTCCCGGTGGCGGCCACCGCCGCTCTCAGCCGCGTGGGCGAGAGTGCCTCGAAGTCCAGGCGCAGCTCGTCGATCCAGGCCGGGGCATCACCGCCCGGCTGAAGGTGCGCGAGGTCGAGGAAGGCCTTCTCGGGGCGGGCGACGAACGCGCTCTGTCCGTCGACCAGGTCCACGAGCCGATAGCCGGTCCGCAACGCCGGCTTGACGTAGCGGAAGGAGAACCGCCCCAGCGGCGTCTCGCGCACGTGGGGACGCGCGGGACCGCAACTGGTGACCTCCGGGACGTGTTCCGGGATCGCGTTCGCGAAGGCGAGCGCCGACAGTCCGCTCACGTACGAGCCGGGCGAAAGCCGGTTGGCGACGAGGAAGGGATGCGGAATCACCTTCCGGTACGGAGGCGCCAGCGCGAACAGCCCGCGCCGGAGCCGCAGCAGCTTGCCGGCAGCGCACCAACGGCTGAGCTGCGCCTCCAGCCCCGGCTCCGGAGCTCGCCCGCTGCGAAGGAACCCGGTCTCGAACACCGGCTCGTCCGCGACAATTTCCAGCAACTCCACGAATTTCATGCCGAAAATGTGCGGTAATCAGCAAATACACGCAATGATTAGTGATGTCCCGCAATTCCGTTAGCGAGCGCGAATAACGAGTCGCCTACCGTGGAAGCGGGCGGGTGAGCTTGATGAAGAGCAGGTTTCGGACCCGGCCGCCGCCAACGCGCATCGCCGAGACGGAGCCGTCCGGCGCGCGCTCGAAGCGCACCTCGCGCATGAACCAGCGATCCGTGGCGAATTCGTCGCGGGCGCGCGGCTCGAGGGCGATGTCGCCGTGACGTATGTGCTGTGCGACGAGCCCCTCCTCCGTCGTCTCGAGGTGGTACAGCGCGTCGAGTTCCGGGCTGTAGTAGCTGCCCGCGTACCCGGCCAGCGTCGCGGGATCGGGAGTCGGGGGCGGGACGGAATCGGCGGCCGGAGAAGGCGGATCCTCTTCCTCCTCCAGAGCCGCCTCGGGGAAGACCTCGGCGAGGACGACCTCCGCCACCTGCCGCGCCCGGCCTCCCGGGTTGCCGTTGGCGACGTTCGTGAGAACGACGACCCCGACACCGGCCTCGGGATACCAGGTCGCCTGCGTCCGGAACCCCGCGTCGGCGCCCCCGTGCCCCACCGTGCGCAGGCCCCGGTGGTCGCCGATGCTGAGGCCGTGCGCGTAAGGGATCGTGTCTCCGCCGTTCAAGACCCCGCGCGCCGTCATCATCTCCATCACCTCCGGGCCGCCGACCGTCTCCTGCCGGAAGTTGTCGAGCCAGCGGGCGAGGTCGTCCGCGGTCGTAAAGAGGCTCGTCGCCCCCGCGTTCGCGTAGCTCAGGACCGCCTTGGTGTACTCCGCGCCCATCCCCCCGCCGCCTCCCTCTTCCCCACTGTCTTCGTCCGTGGGTATCGGCCGGTAGGAATAGGCGCGGGCGGGGACGATGTGTTCGTGGTCGTCGTGGAAGTGGGTTCGGTCCATTCCGAGCGGCCGGAAGATCCTCGCTGCGGTGAATTCGGGGAAGGACATGCCGCTGACCGCCGCCGCCGTCTGTGCGAGGAGCGTGTAGCCCATGTTGGAGTAGAGGTACTCCGAGCCCGGCACGAAGTTGAGTTCCCGCTGGCGCGACATGAGGCCGAGGATCTGCTCGGTCGTGATCACGTCGTCGAGGCGCCAGCCGGAGATCCCGAGAAGCTGCCACTGGTCCCGGATCCCGCTCGTGTGGTGGATCATCTGGCGGACCGTGACCGGGTGCTCGAACTCGGGGACGAACCCGAGGTGCGCCTGCACGCGGTCGTCGAGCGAGAGCGCCCCATCGGCCGCCAGCATGGTCACCGCCATGGCCGTGAACTGCTTCGACACGGAGGCGACGTGGAAGACCGTATTGGGGGTGACGGGGACGCCATGCTCGATCTGGGCGTAGCCGTAGCCGCGCGAGTGGATGATCTCGCCGTCGCGGATGACCGACACGGCGGCGCCCGGCGAGCCCGGGCGGTCCAGGTCGGCGAACACGGCGTCGATCGCGCGCGCGAGGTCGGAGGACGAGGCCGGGTCTCCGGCGCCTCCGCACCCGGCGAGCAGGGCGGCGGCGACAAGCGGGAGGAGCGCGGAGCCTGCTACCGGACGCATGCGGGCGGCCGTGCGATCAGGGGTCATCGAGTTCGACCAGCATCTCGATCTCGACCGACTGGTCGCGCGGGAGCGAGGCCATGCCCACGGCCGCGCGGGCGTGCTTCGAGATCGAGGGGCCGAACACCTGCTCCATCAGGTCGGAGCAGCCGTTGATGACCTGCGAGTGGTGCGTGAAGTCGGGCGGCGTGTTCACCATCCCGAAGACGCGCACGATGCGCTTCACCCGGGAGAGGTCGCCGATTTCCCTGGCGAGCGACGCCAGCAGGCAGACGCCGACCCACCGCGCGATCTCGTAGCCCTCCTCGACGGTGTGGTCGAGGCCGACCTTGCCGGTGTTGCTCTCGTCGAGGCCGCCGCACGGGCCGTGGCCGGCCAGGAAGACGAGATTCCCGGTCGTCACGGCCTTCACGAAGTTGGCGGTCGGCGCATCCGGCGTCGGGAGTTCGATCCCGAGTTCCGCGAGGCGCTCTTCCGGAGTCTGGGCGGCGGCTCCGGCGGCCAGGGGGAGGAGGACGAAAAATCCCGCGAGCGCGCCGACGACGGCGCGCGGCGCGTGCCCGGATCGCAACGAGGGCCAAGTCATGCGGTCCCCGCCGGATCGCGCCGCCGGGTGACGATCGCCTCGGGCGTCTCGCCCGTGCGGATCGCCTCGGCCGCGATGTCCACGGCCTCGAAGATCTTCGTATAGCCGGTGCAGCGGCAGAGATTGCCGGAAAGCGCCCGCGCGATCTCCTCGCGCGCGGGGTCCGGATCGCGGGTCAGCAGTCCGTGGGCCGAGCAGAGAATGCCAGGTGTGCAGAAGCCGCATTGCGCCCCTCCCGTGAGATCGAAGGCGTCCTGGAGCGGGTGGGGGCCGGACGCGTCCGCGAGCCCTTCGACGGTCGTGATCTCGTGACCCGCGGCCTCGTGCACCGGCATGATGCAGGAGAGCACGGCCTCGCCGTCGCGGAGCACCGTGCACGCCCCGCAGTCCCCCTTGTCGCACCCCTGCTTCGATCCGGTGAGGCCGAGGCCGTAGCGGAGGGTCTCGAGGAGGGTGTAGTGGGACGGCACTCCGACCCGCCGCCGGTCTCCGTTCACCCGCAGTTCCACCACCTTGTGCATGATGATCAAGTTGTCCGCGGCGCTCACGGGCGGCAACCGAAACCGGGGCGGGGACGGTTCGGGTGCGCATCGTGTGACGAAAGCCCCATGTTTATCCGTCTGGAGAGAGTCCACCCGCAGATGACGGCCACACGGATGCCGGTCACACGGATGACGGCCATATGGCCATATGAGGGAACGCACGATGCATTGCCCGGTTCGACGAACTCTGCTTTCGCTCCTGCTCTGCGCGGCGGGAGTGTGCGCGCTCGCCCCCGACGCCGCATGGGCCCAGGAGATCCCGGTCGACCGCTGGCTGGTCACGACCGCGGAGCACGCGGGGGGCGACCATCCGCTTCCCCTGGCGGGGCGGGACCGGTTCCCGGACCGGAACCTCGAGACCGCCGCCGGCACGTGGTCGCTCTTTCGCCGCGACGGGCAGGCGGTGCTGGATTTCTCGGAGTTCTCGGACGCCGGGCAGGCGACGCTCGCCCACGTGTACCTGAAGTCACCCGCGGACGCGAGCGTGCGGCTCGAACTGGGCTTCGAGCCCTGCACGCGGCTCGAGGCGTGGGTGAACGCGCAGTACATCGCGGACCCCGGAACCGCGCACGAAGTACGGCTGGCGGCGGGTTGGAACACGCTCCTCGTCGTGCTCGACGGCGAACCCGGATGTGCGCGCACGCTCTCCGCGCAGCTCTCCCCGGACACGGGTCCGAACGTGTGGGCACGGCGCGACGACCGCTCCGGCGACCCGTTGACCGTGCAGGCCTCCCGACCTCCCGGTGTACAGCCGACCTGGCCGGCGGGTGTCGTGACGGTCTCTACCCCCCGCATCACGGGGCTCGCCTGGCGCCCGGACGACGACGATCTCCAGGCCGCCATCCGCTACGAACTCGCGAGTTGGGGTCGCGAGTTCGAGGCCGGTATGGCCGGCACCGATGCCCCGGGGATCCAGCGCCAGGTGGTCCGCTTCCGAAACCCCTTCGATCTCCCCCGCCGCAGCGGCGGCGCTCCGGGCGAATCGGGCGCCGCGGGTGAGGACGAGGATGAGACCGGTCCAACCGACCCGGAAGGCATGCGGGCGCGGATGGTCGCGCAACTTCTGGGGCTGGGTCGGCCGGAAGCACGTACCCCGGCGCCGAGACAGGGCTCCGCGGAGCTGCGCCTCGCGGACGAGTCGTTCGTCGCCGCGTCCAACGACCTCAAGCCGGGCGTGGCCGTCTCCTTCGAGGGCGTCCTCCCCTTCCGGAAGCTCCGTGAGGCCGCGCTGCGCGAGGACGGAATGAAGGGCGAGTTCCGCTGGGACGGCGGAGATGGCGAGGGGGAGGGCCGCATGCCGGCGGCGCCTGTGCTGCGAGCGCTCCACGGCGCGCTGGATCTGGCGCTCGAGGCCGGGCTGGACGGCGTGTGGCGCGGCCGGTTGCGGGTTCCGGAGGCCCTGGCGGGTTTCACGCTCCGAGGTGCGGACGGATCGTGGACCGTCGACGGATCCGCGATGGAGGACGGCCTCCTGTGCGACCCGTGCGAGCGCGGACGTTGGCTGGAAATCGAGTTCCGCGGTACCGGTGGGGAGCCGCCACGTGCGTGGATCGCGGGCCCGGGTTTCCCGGATCCGTCCGGAACCGGCCCGCCCTCGGCGGTCGAGCTGCTGCGGGCGCTGGAAGGGGATAACGACCGTTACCGCGCTCTCATCGAGCGTCCGTCGCCGGATCCTCCTC
The DNA here is from genome assembly GCA_026705295.1 of Candidatus Palauibacter australiensis. NCBI lineage: Bacteria > Pseudomonadati > Gemmatimonadota > Gemmatimonadia > Candidatus Palauibacterales > Candidatus Palauibacteraceae > Candidatus Palauibacter > Candidatus Palauibacter australiensis. Next base: position 52,955 of record JAPPBA010000072.1, on the reverse strand, counting down.
TTCAGGGGGTTCAGTCGGTTCCTGCAGCGCGGGCTCGGTCGGCGGCGGCGCGATCACGGGCTCCGAGGCCGGTTTAGGGCCGAACGTCGGACGCGAGGAATCCGTGGACCAGGGATCGATGAACTCCTGAGCCGGATCCTCCTCATCGCGCGGCGTGGGCGGCGCCTGCTCCTCCACGACCGGTCCCGCAGCCGCGTTGGCCGCGTCCGCCTCGTCCCCCGTCTCGTCCCCCGTCTCGTCCCCCGTCTCGTCCGCGGCGGCGGTGGACGCCCCGGCGGCCGCGGCGGTCCCGGCGGCGGTGGCGGTTCCAGCGATCGTCTCGCGGTTCGCCGTCGGGGGTTTCGGAGGCGCGGGCGGCGACTTCCACTGCGTCTCGCGGCCAGCGGCCTCGAGTTCGCGCTGGATCTCGTTCATCCCCTTCCGGAACTCGCGGATCCCCTTGCCGATGGTGCGGGTGATCTCGGGGAGGCGGCGGGGCCCGAATACGATGAGCACGAGTATCGCGATGAGGATGAACTCCTGGATCCCGAAACCCAGATCCATTCGGCTAACCGGCCGCAGGTCCGGGGGCCAGCGCCCGCAGCACGTCCTCGCCGTAGAACATGCCGATGTACCTGGCCTGCACTGGCGTGACCGTGCGGACGGCCCAGATCAACTCGACGTGGTTGGGTTCGCGGGGTTCCGCCGGGAGCGAGAACCCGCATTCTTCCAGCAGACGGTCCGCCTTCTTCAGGTTGCACTTGCTGCAGGCCGTGACCACGTTCGACCATCCGTTGTCTCCGCCACGCGAGATCGGAGTCACGTGATCGCGAGTCAGCGATTCGCGATACCCCAGTTCCCGCCTGTGACGGCCGCAGTACTGACAGCGATAGGCGTCGCGCGCGAACAGGAAGGTGTTCGTGACCTGGCGGCGGAAACGGCGGGGGATCTGGATGAACCGAACAAGACGGATGACGACGGGGGTATCCATCCGCACACGCTCGGAGCGGATGGGACGTGCGGAATCCACCTCCAGGGCGTCGGCCTTCCGGTCGATGAGCAGGCGAACGGCGCGCCGGACCGGAATGATCGTCAACGGCTCGTATGAAGCGTTCAGGGCCAGACAGCCCATGAGCGACCCCCCTTGGATTCGGTGGCGGAAAACAAGCAATCCGGCTGCGACGTGTCAAGCGAAGGCCCCCCCGGGAAGGCGGTGCGGGAGATAAGCTCCGCCGGCGTGTGCGAGGTAGCGGTCGCGCGAACGTTCCTCGGTACGCTCGCGTACTCGATCCCCGCCTCGCTCGTCGGCGCCGTGGAGCCGGGCGTGCGGGTGCGCGTGCCGCTCGGCGGCGGCACGGCGGTCGGGGTCGTGGACCGTCTCGGACTGCGGACGGATCGGGGGCGCAAACCCCGGTTGCGGGAGCTGCGGGGCATCCTCGACGAAGCGCCGGTGATCGATGCGCCCCTCCTCGATCTCTGCCGTTGGATCTCGGACTACTACGTGGCGCCGCTCGGCGTCGTGCTGAGGGCGGCCCTCCCCCCCGGTGCGCTCGGCTCCCGGGCTGGCGGCGGGAGCCCCGCGCGGCCGCGCACCGAGCGCGTGCTCCGGCTGGTGCGCGAACTACGAACGCTGAGCGAACGCGACCGCGCCTTCGGGCGGGCGAAGCGACAGCGCGAGCTGTACGAGACGCTTGAGTCGGTCGGTGGGCAGGCCGGCGTCGGTCACCTGGTGAAGCAACTCGGCTTCAGCCGCGGTGTGCTCAACGGGCTCGTGGAGCGGCGGCTCGCGGAGTTCGTGGAGCGCGAGGTGGAGCGGGACCCGTTCGCCGGCCCGGTGGAGGCGGAGGCCCGGTTCAAACTGACTCCGGACCAGGCTCGGGTGGTGAGCGACCTTGAGCGTCTCGACGCGCCGGGGCGCGTCACGCTCCTGCGCGGCGTGACGGGCTCGGGCAAGACCGCGGTCTACCTCGAGGTCCTGGAGCGCCAACTCGCGCTGGGCCGCTCCGGCATCGTCCTCGTGCCGGAGATCGCGCTCACGCCCCAGACCGTGCAGCGGTTCCGGGCCCGCTTCGGTGATGAGGTCACCGTGCTGCATTCCGGGCTCTCGGACGGGGAGCGCTTCGACGCCTGGCGCAGCCTGCGCGAGGGAAGGAGGCGGATCGCGATCGGCCCGCGCTCGGCGGTGTTCGCGCCGGTCCGGAATCTGGGCGCGATCATCGTCGACGAGGAACACGAGAGCAGCTACAAGCAGTCCGACGTGCCGCGCTACCATGCCCGTTCGGTTGCGATCGTGCGCGCGCGGCTGGAAGGGGCTCTGTGCGTGCTCGGGTCCGCGACGCCGGCCCTCGAGAGCTGGGAGAATGCGCGGACCGGGCGCTACCGCCTGCTCGAACTCGAGGAACGGGTGACGGGCCACGGGCTCCCTTCCGTGGAACTCGTCGACCTGCGCGCCGACGCCGGCGGGGGCCCGGAACGGGAGGCGGAGGACCCCGCTCCGGGCGGCGGACCGCGGGTCTTCTCCAAACGGTTGCGGGAGGCGATCGCCGCGCGTCTCGAACGGGGCGAGCAGACGATCCTCTTTCTCAACCGCCGCGGATACGCCTCCTTCGCGGAGTGCGCGGCCTGCGGTCACGTGTGGAGTTGCGACGCCTGCTCCGTGACCCTCACGTATCATCGCCGGCGCAGGCAACTCGTGTGTCATCACTGCGGCGCCACGAGCCCGCCGCCGTCCGGGTGCGGCGAGTGCGGCGGCCCCGCGCCGCGCTACGCCGGGATCGGCACCGAACAGGTCGAACGCCGCGTGGGCGAGCTTTTTCCCGAAGCCGGCATCGCCCGCATGGACCTCGACACCACGGGCTCCAAGTGGGCGCACGTCGAGATTCTGGAGGCGTTCCGGAGGCGGGACGTCGACATCCTGCTCGGCACGCAGATGATCGCCAAGGGCCTCGATTTCCCGCAGGTCACACTCGTGGGCGTGATCAACGCGGATGTCGGTCTCCATCTCCCGGACTTCCGCGCCAGCGAACGCACCTTCCAACTCCTGGAGCAGGTCGCCGGGCGGGCGGGGCGGGGCGAGGAACCGGGGGAGGTGCTCGTCCAGACGTCGCGTCCGCGGCACTACGCGCTCGCCGCGGCGGCGGAACACGACTACGTCGGCTTCGCGGAACGCGAACTCGGGGACCGCGAGGAACCCGGCTATCCGCCGCACCGCCGGCTCGCGAACCTCGTCATCTCCGGGAAGAGCGAGTCCCGGGTGATCGACGTCGCGGAGGAACTGTCCGAGTGGACGCGGCGGCTGATTCGGGATCGCCGGCTCGCGGGGGTCGAGGTCATCGGACCGGCCCCCTGCCCGATCGACCGACTCCGGGAGCGGTGGCGGTGGCACTTCCTGATCAAGGCGGATCGCGCCGCGACGCTCGGCGGCGTGCTGCGCTTCCTCGGCGAGCAGCGGGGCCAGCCCGGCTCCGGTCTCCGGCTCGAGATCGACCGCGATCCCGAGGCGCTCCTGTGAGAGGGCGATCAGGCTCTCCGTTTCGCTTGTTGGCAGGACTCTGCTCCGGCAGGTTGTGCCACGGAATTCTACCCGCCGTACATCGGCGAGAAGCAGAAGCGAGGGAGAGGGAATGAGCGAGTCAGGACCGCGGACCGTCGTGTCCATGGGAGTCCACCGGCGCGGGCGCGCGCGGGGCGTCGGGCTTGTCATGGCGATCGGGATCGCGGCGGCGACCTGCGGGGGGCCATCGCTGCCACCCATCGCTTCGGCCGAGGCGGCGGCCGCGTTCGAGGCGTGCCGCGAGTTGGGGTGGGAGGAGAAGCAGGGGTGCTACGAAGCACGGCTTCTCGACGAACTCGGCGCGGGCGGGGCGGGCGCGGCGCTGGAGATGCTCGAGTCGCTGGCCGCTGCGGACAGGGAAGCTCAAGCTCAAGCCCATGTCCTCACTCATGCGATCGGTATCAACGCCTACGCGCCCGGAGAGACCTTCACCGATGCCTTCGAGGAGTGCACGGAGGTCTTCCAGTCCGGGTGCTACCACGGCGTCGTCCAGGCCTATTTCATCGCGATGGGCGAACCGAACGCGGAGATGGTCGCCGGACTTTGCGCGCCCTATGAAGCGGACCCCGCCGACCGCTGGCTGCTCTTCCAGTGCCTGCACGGCCTCGGGCACGGTCTCACGATGTACTACGGCCATCACCTGCTCATGGCGCTCGAGGGCTGCGACCTGCTGACGACCGGATGGAACCGGAACTCGTGCTACGGCGGGGCGTTCATGGAGAACGTGGTCAACGCGATCGCGCCTCATCATCCGGCCGCCGAACTGGTGTCCGACGGGACCGCCGCGGAGGGCGTTCCGGGGGAGACGGGCGAGGCCTCGGATCACGGCGCGGGCGCGCACGTCCACGGGGCGATGGCGATGGCGGACGGCGTGGAACCCTTCGAACCGCTGCGCGCCGACGACCCGCATTACCCCTGCTCGATTCTGGACGAGAAGTACCTGACCTCCTGTTACCAGATGCAGACGTCCGCCATGCTCTGGCACAACGACGGGGACATCGCGGACGCCGCCGCCGCCTGTGTGGATGCACCCGACGCCTGGCGAAACCACTGCTTCGTGAGCCTCGGCCGCGACATCAGCGGCCGCACGCTGCAGGACGAGGACGATGCGCGCCGCGAGTGCCGGAAGTCGCCGGAGGAGTACCGCGAGTGGTGCTACGTGGGCGCCGTGAGAAACTTCGTGGACGTCACCGCGACGACGGACGCCGGGTTCTCGTTCTGCCGCGGCCTTGAGGACTCGGCCAAGCCGCGGTGTCACGAAGCGATGGGAGAGGCGGTGTACTCGCTCTACGCGGATGAAGCCGCGCGGCGCGACGCCTGCGAGGCGTCGGAGACGGAGGAACTCGCGCTCGCGTGCCGGCGCGGCGCACTCGTCACGGACTAGCGGCGCAACCCGACGCGCTAATCTTTCTCGCTGCCTCTCGCTGCCCGCATGAAGCCTCGCAGCAGCCCTTCATCGAGTCGTCCGTCCGTTCTCACTCCCGAGCAGACATCCACGCCGAAGGGACGGACCGCCCGCAGGGCCGCGGCCACGTTGGTTGGACGGAGGCCGCCCGCGAGGTAGACGGGGCAGCCGGCCCGTTCGACGATGGCGCGGCTGTGGCTCCAGTCGTGGACGCGACCCGTGCCCCCGAGTTGCCGCACGGGGAGGTCCGGGTTGCCCGAGTCGAGCAGAACCGCATCGACCAGCGGCGCCACCGCGACCGCCTCCTCCACCGAGTCCTCCCCCCGGACGTGGACGACCTGAACGAGCGAGACGCCCGGCAGACGCCGGCGCAGGCTGCGGAGCGCTTCGGACTCAAGCCGGTCCACGAGCTGGAGCGCGTCGGCCCGGATCCGGCGCTGCTGGGCCGCGATCTCCTCGGGATCCGTCCGCGACGTGAGCAGGAAGGTCGCGACGTCGCGCGGGGCCGCGGCCGCTATGCGGCGGATCATGGCCTCGTCGATGACCCCCGGCCCGCTCGGCATCGCCGACACGAGCCCGATCGCCGTGGCCCCGCAGCGGGCGGCGAGCGCGGCCTCCTCGGGACTCCCGATGCAGCAGATCTTGACCGCCGGCTTCGGCTGGCTCAGGCGGGCGCCCCCGTGGCTGCGCGCTCGACGCCGAGCCCCGGAGCGTCCGGCAGGACGATGCGACCCTGCTCGAGATGCGGGCCCGTGAACGGATCCGTACGGAGGAGCGCGGCGCCATCCAGGTCCGCGTAGTCCACGAGCGAGGCCAGGTGCGCCGCGGGCGCGATCCCGAGGCTCGTCTCGAGCATGCAGCCGAGCATGACCGAGAGGCCGCAGGCGCGCGCGGTGTGGATCATGCGGAGCGCCTCTCTCGGACCGCCGCACTTGGCGAGCTTGATGTTGATGCCGTCGACGAGGCCGTCGAGTCGCGGGATGTCGCTCGCCACGATGCTCGACTCGTCCACGACGATGGGGAGAACCGCGCGCGAGCGGACGAAGGCCAGCTCATCGTTCTCCGTCGGCGGGAGCGGCTGCTCCACGAACTCCACCCCGTACTCGGCGCACATCGCGATCCCCTCGATGGCCTCGGCGGACGTCCAGGCTGCATTCGCGTCCACGCGCAGGATCTTGTCCGGCGCCGCGCCGCGGACGGCGCTCAGCCGCGCTTCGTCGTCGTCGCTCCCGAGCTTGATCTTGAGGATGGGCCACGCTGCGGCCTCGCGCGTCTTCCGCGCCATGACTTCCGGAGCGTCGATGCCGATCGTGAACGAACTGAGTGGCGCGTCGGCCGGATCCAGACCCCAGAGCTTCCAGAGCGGAAGCCCGGCCCGTTTTCCGACCCAGTCGTGGAGCGCCGACGAGATGGCGCAGCGGGCCGACCCGTTGCGGCCGAGGAGGCTCGCGAGGTCCCGCTCGATGTTCTCGAGCCGGAACGGGTCTTCCACCTCCTCGATGCGGGGGGCCAGCTTCTTCAGCGCGGCCTCCACCGTGCCCACCGTCTCCCCGTAGTATCCGGACGGATCCGCCTCGCCCCAGCCCTCGATCCCCTCGTGCTCCAGCCGCACCCACACCAGGTCGTCGCCCGTCTTCACGCCGCGGCTGATGCCGAAGGGGTACGCCGTCTCGACGTGGAACGGCTCCCACGAGATTCTCATGCGTCGACCGTCCGCCAGAGACTGTACTGGATGCGGGACGGAGTCACTTCCGGTCCATCCTCGCGCATGTAGACATCGATTTCCGTCCGGTGCCCGAAGCGCCCCTCCAGGTAGACGCCGGGCTCGACGGAGAAGCCGACGCCCGCCACGAGTCGCCGGTCGTCCCGCATCTCGATGCTGTCCAGAGTGGGTCCGACACCGTGGAGTTCGCGGTCGATCCCGTGCCCCGTGCGATGGAAGATCGCGTCCTCGTAGCCGCGCGCGATCAGCGCCTCCCGGGCCGCCCGATCCGCGTCCGCACCGGTGGCGCCCGGGTCCTGCCGGATGACTTCGACCGCCGCGTCGCGGGCCTCGACGACCGCGTCCCAGCCGGCGGTCACCTCGGCCGGCGGCTCCGGGCCGAGGAAGCCCATCCAGGTCTGGTCGGCGAAGACCGCGTCGGGTTCCCCCGCCACGCGCCCCCACAGGTCGACCATGAACACCTGGCCCGCTGCGAGAGCCGACGATCCTTCGGCCGGAGGTTCGTAGTGCGGCTTGGCGGCGTTGGGGCCCACCGCGACGATCGTGTCCGTCTCCGCCAGGCCCTCGGCGCGCAGCCGCGCCCGGATCCATTCGGCCAGGTCGTGCTCCGTGACGGGGATCGGCTCGCCGGACGTGTCGAACGCGGCCGCCGTCCCGGGATCCGCCTCGGGCGTCAGCCCCGCCGCGCGCGCCGCCAGTTCGAACGCCGTCCGCGCCGTCCGCGCCAGGATCTCGGCTGCCGCGTGGTGCAGCGCGTGCCCGTGCGCGCCCCACTGGGCCGCTGTCCCGGAGATCAGCTCCACCGAACTGACGACCCGGGGTCCGAGCGCCTCCACGAGTTCCACAACGCCGGCGGGGACGTGGTCCACGTACGGGATCGAGTCCCGAGGGCTCACCTCCATCGCGACCGTATCCATGCCCCGCAGCATCCCGCGTAGCGCCGTCTCCATTTCATCCCAGCCGACGTAGCTCGTGAGCGCGTGCGGCCACCCCTCCCATCCGGACACCTCGATCTTCTGGACGAGCGCGTGCGGCGTCCGCCCCGGCTCGATGAGGACGAAGTACCGGCGCTTCTGGCCCTCGGGCAGGCCGACGAGGTGGGCCGCCAGCGGATTGAGGGCCCGGAAGTCGTACAGCAGCCAGGCGTCGATTTTCTGTCGTTCGAGCTCGCTGGAAGCGGTCTCCAGAAAGGTGGCATCGAGGTCGGGCAAGGCCGGGCTCCTGTTGTGCGGGGTGCGCCCCGGGGGCGGTCAGCCCGTCGCGGTCAGCCCGTCGCGTCGCGCAGGGCCGTCAGGTGCGAGACGACGTTGCGTCCCAGTTCGTCGGGATTGTAACCGCCCTCGAGGAAGGAGACCACGCGGTTTCGGGCTGTGGCCCGCGTCCGTCCCAGGATCTCGTGCGTGAGGGTGTCGAAGTGCGCCGGGGTGAGGGTGAAACCTCCCAGCGGATCCTCCGCCCCCGCGTCGAACCCGGCGGAGATGAGCGTGAGGTCGGGCTCGAAGCGGGCCAGTGCCCGATCGACGCCGTCGAGCAGGGTCTCCACGTAGCGCTCGGGCGGAAGACCCTCGTGCATGGGCAGGTTCAGCGTCGTCCCTGCTCCCGCCCCCCGTCCCCGTTCGGCGGCGGACCCGGTGCCGGGGAAGAGGGGGTGCTGGTGCATCGAGAGGAAGAAGACGGAGGGGTCGTCGTAGAAGATGTCCTGGGTCCCGTTCCCGTGGTGCACGTCCCAGTCCACGATCAGCACCCGTTCAACTTCCGGCCGCGCCAAGGCGTGCCGCGCGGCTACGGCGATGTGGTTGAAGAGGCAGAAGCCCATGGCCCGGTCGGGCGTCGCGTGATGCCCCGGCGGGCGCACAGCGCAGAAGGCGGCGCGGCACATGCCGTCGAGGACCGCGTCCACCGCCGCGACTCCGCACCCGGACGCCGCGACGGCGGCGTCCCAGCTTCCCGGCGAGACCGGCGTATCGGGATCGATGCGCACGATCCCTCCGCTCTCGATGGACCGGTCGCAGACCGCCCGCACCCGTTCCACATGTCCCGGCGTGTGGGCCCGTTCCAGTGCGGCGACGTCCGCCGGAGGCGGCATGACGGGGAGGACATCCTGGTGAAGATCGGGCAGCGCCCGCTCGAGCGCGCTCATGAGGGCACGGAGCCGTCCCTGGTGCTCCGGGTGACCCCAGCCCGTGTCGTGCCGGCTGCAGTCGGGATGCTGAAACAGACCGACCTGCTTCAGCGCCGCCGCCTCAAGCTGGCAGCGCGGCGTTTTGCCACGAGCTTCTACGTCGCGAAGGTCGCGAGGCTCTGTCCCTCGGGACCTTCCCGCAACTCCCGGAGCGCCCGGTCCCGAAGCTGCCGGACGCGTTCGCGCGTCACGCCCAGCAGGCGGCCGATCTGCTCCAGCGTGTGCGGGTCCTCGCCCTGCAGTCCGTAGTACAGCCGGACGACGCGCGCGTCGCGGGGCCGCAGGCGGCGCAGACCCTCGGCGATGTGCCGCTTCAGCATGCGCTGTTCGACGACTTCCTCGACGTCCGTTTCGTCCGCGAGAAACCGCTCGGCGAGGTCGCTGTCGTCGGCGGCCCCGATCCGCGCGTCGAGTCGAACCTCGCGCGCGTTCAGCCTCCGCAGCAGCGCGACCGTGGGCATCGTCAGCCCCGTCTCGTCCGCAAGCTCCTGATCGCTGGGCTCGCGGTCGAGGGTCTGACGCAGTTCGCCCCGCGCGCGGATCATGCGCGCCAGCTCGGTCGCCCGGTTGAGAGGCACGCGCACGGGCCTGCCCTGCTTCGCGATGGCGGACAGGATCGCCTGACGAATCCACCACACGGCGTAGCTGATGAACTTCACGCCGTGGTCCGGGTCGAACTTCCGGGCAGCGATGACCAGGCCGACGTTCCCCTCCTGGATGAGGTCGAGGAAGCTCAGCCCCTTGTTGCGGTAACGTCGGGCGACGGAGATGACGAAGCGCAGATTCGCGCGGATGAGACGGTCGAGGGCGGAGGTGTCGCCGCTGCGAGCCGAGCGGGCGGTCTCACGTTCCTCGCTGGGGCTCAGGAGCGGATAGCGACCCAGCTCCTCGAGGTAGCGTTCAAGGATGTTCGGCGACAAACCCTCGCGATCCATCGCAACTTCCTCTCTCTGCGGGACGTCGACCCGGTCAGGCTGTCGGCCCGATCCAACGATTCCGGCTCCGTCGCGCACGGACCATCCGACGCTTCGATGAAGCTAAACGCGAACCGGCCACCCCGCAAAATGGGGGAGCGAGACGCGGGGCGGTGCGTCAGAACCGGCCGCGAGCGCGTTCGCGGGCCGGGAGGACTTCGAGGCAGGTGGTCCACCAACCCGTGAGGATCGTCTCCACGAACTCCTCCGGCAGTTCTTCGTCGCGCATCTCGGCTGCGAGGCGCTCGTGATCGTAGCCCACCGACACGAACTCGAGACTTGGCGGAGCCCCCGTGTCGGCGCCGAAATCGAGCAGTGCATACCACACCTCCGTCCGCCCGTCATTCGCGGGCCGGCCCAGCACGCCGACGTTGGCGAACAGCCCGACACCGGGCAGCGAGCGCTTCCACGGGATCCCGGTATGGGTCGCGAGCACGATGTCCGCCTCGTACTCGCGGGCGACCCACGTCAGGAACTGCGTCGAGGTCGCGGATTCCCAGAGGAATTCGTTCATGCGCCGGGGGCTGCCGTGGCACATGAGCACCCGCGTGCCGTTCACCTTGAGGCGGATCTCTCCGGGGAGGCGGCCCATCCAGCGGCGCCACCGCTCGTGCGTGTTCCGGAACGTGTAGCGGTACGAGAGCCGTGCGAAGTGGTTGTCGCGCGGGTCGGTGTAGCCGCACTGGCAATCGTCGAGGCCGCGCGCGATCGAATCGTCGTAGTTCCCGCGCAGGACGCGGATATCGTGGTCGACGAGGAGCGGGAAGACCCGGTCCGGGTGGGGGCCGAACGCCCCCAGGTCGCCCAGGCAGTAGAGCGCTTCCGCCCCCCGCGCCGTGGCGTCCTCGATCGCGGCCGCCAGCGCCAGGTGGTTGCTGTAGACACCCCCGAAGACGGCGATCCGGCGCGGCTCAGGAGACATCCTGCCCGATGCCCCCGTAGTTGGAGCAGATCGCGCCGTGCAGCCAGCACGTGTAGCACGCGGACTCGTCGAGCCGCACCGGGCGGGAGGCTTCCTCCAGCGTCGAACCCATGCGCGCCGCCGGCGTCTCGATGAGGATGGGACACGCGTAGATGCCGCGGTTCGTCACGACCCGGCTCGACGCGCAGAGCAACTGGTTTTCCTCGTACTCCTCCATCATCGCCTCCGTCACGCGCTCCTCATCCGTGTAGGGGCGTATGCGGTCCGCCTCGCGTCCGATGCGGAGCGACGGAAGGATCTTGAGCCGCGGGTTCTCGTAGCCGAGCGCCCGAAGCCGGGCGACGAACGCCTGCCGCACCTCCTCGTCCCGTTCCGGTTCCCACACCTGCGTGGCGGTGATGATGGGAAGGAACCCCTCCTCGAGCAGCTTGCGGACGCCGTCCATGGCGCGATCGAAGGTGCCGTCCCCCCGGATGGGGTCGTTTGTCTCGGGCGACGGCCCATCGAGGGAGACGCGCATCTCGAGCGAGTAGCTCGCCGCGCGGGCGGTGCGGGCGATGGGCTTCAGGGCCCGCGCGGGGAGCAGGGTCCCGTTCGTCAGCACGGAGGCCGGCCCCCGCTCCAGGGTCCGTGCCAGCATGGCGGGGAGGTCGGGGTGCATGAAGGGTTCGCCGCCGGTGAAGTAGTACTCCTTGACGCCCCACTTCTCCGAGCGCCGGAGCCAGTCCTCGACCTCGGCGAGCGAGAGGAACTCGAAGCTGTCGTTGTCCGGGGCGCAACTGATGAAGCAGTGGATGCAGCGCAGGTTGCAGATCGTCCCGGTGACCTGGAACCAGAGTGTGTCCAGGTGGTCCAGCCGTACGAGGGGCGCATCCGGGCGCGGATCCGCAGCCAGTCCTGCGCCGTTCGACGCGGGCGCGGGCGAGTGGATCTTCCGCGCTCTCGCGATGTCTCGCTGTGGTTCGATCGGCAGCGCCGATCCAGGCATGAGATGAACCTCTTGCGGGTGGTCTGGCCGTTGATTCTACCGCGAGCGCCGGGGCGCGCGCGACCTGGCAGCCCGTCGCAAAGGCCCCGCCGCCTTCGAGTCGCAAATGTATCTCAGGCCGCGAGGACGGCCTTCAGGTCAGGAGCGGGTGCCTCGAGTCGAGCCGTGCCTCCACTTCCTCCTCCGCGGCTTCTATCAGCGCCAGCACCGGCTTCGGATCGCGCGGTGCGGAAGGTTCGAAGGAGAAGATGCGCAGCACGCGCGCCGAGTGGTGCAGGGAACGCCCGAGCCGCGGGATGTCGATGAGGCCCCGCTCGCCCAGCGCGGTCAGCCGGCGGACCTCTCCGTCGTTCCGCACGAGGAGCAGGTTGAGTTCGAGCATGCCGGGGTAGCTCGGATAGTCGAGCATCACGGCGCCCTCGGAGAGCCCCCACTCGAGGGCCATGCGCCGCTCGAGCGCGGCCACGAGGTCCGGGCGCCGCGACGGCCACGACGACAACGCGTCGGGAAGCTGGTCGCCCGTCAACTCCACGAGCCGCTTCGGAAGGCGCCGGTCGACGAGCGCCCGCAGCAGCTTCGCCGCCCGGCCGACAGCGGACGCGCGGTCGTAGCCCGCGCCCGCCGACGACCGGTCGATGCGCCGGCCGATGAGCGCGAGCAGTTCCTCGTCGCTGGGCCCCGCCAGGTCCTCGGAGGCGAGCAGGCCGCTGTCGAGCGCCGTCTGGACGAGGCGCACGAAGGTCAGCGTCGCGGCGCGCACGGCGTGGTGCCAGTAGACGTTGCGGAACATCTGGTACTTCGAGAAGAGGAGCGTCTCCAGCGCGCTGAGTCCCTTCTCGCTGACCGCGAGTTCGAGCGGATGTCCGGCCCCTTCGCGAGCGAGGGTGAGCGCGGGGAGGAGACGGTCGACATCCACGGCTCCGTACGGCACGCCGCAGAAGAGCGAATCGCGCCGGAGATAATCGATCTTGTCGAGGTCCAGCGATCCCGAGATCAGCCCCTGCAGCGGGTGGCCGGACTGACCGCGGATGAGGGCGCCGATGCGGCCTGGGGCATCCGCGCCGTGCCGCTCCAGGACGCGTCGGATGGGGTCCGCCGCCATGAAGCGCGCCGCGATCTCCTCATGGTCTCCCGGGATGGCGCTCGGACCGAGTTCCTCCACCGCGTGCGAGAAGGCGTAGTGCCCGACATCGTGGAGGAGGGCGCCGAGACGAACGACCGGCAGTTCGCCCATGTCCTCCGCATCCAGCGCCTCGAGGTGTCCGTCGCGCTCCAGGCGGGAGATGGCCCGCGAGACGAGGTGATAGACGCCGAGGGCGTGCAGGAAGCGGTTGTGGACGCCGCCGGGATACACGAGGTGCGCGAAGCCGAGTTGCTTGACCCGCCGCAGGCGCTGGAACTGGGGCGCGTCGAGAATCTCGGCCGCGTCCCCCTCCACGCGGACGTTCCCCCACAGGGGATCTCGGATGGTTCGTATTCTGGCCATGGGCGTCGCTGAACATGATCCGCACAGCGTTCAACGGCCAATCAACCGAGCCGGCGGCATGTGGCCCGCGGCATGCGGCCAGTTGGAGGTGCCGGCGGTGTTGCGGCGCGGACGGGGCACTTGCGAGCTTGCCAGACCTTGGCTGTCGGGTTCCTCCGCCGCGGGCGTCCGCAAGGAACTCCGAAGCGGGAACCGGCTGAACGGGAGGCGGCGTGGAGATCAAACGCGACCGGATGGTTCACCTCGGGTACGCGAAGTACTGGCGCTCCGACCAGATCGTCGGGCTGCTCCCGATCGAGGAGGATCGGGGACCCGGCCGGCGCACGGAGGTCTTCGTCGCGAGCCGGTCCGAGCCCGTCACGGCGTCCCGGTCCGAGGCTTCGATCCTCCGGGACATGGCGTCGCTCCCGGACGAAGCCCGGGTCGCCGAGGCCGGCTCCATCGCCGAGGACCTCGTGGGTGCGCTGCGCGACCTGTCGCCGGTGCTCAAGCGGATGCTGAAGAACGAAGAGAGTTTCGACGTCGAGTACTGGGCCGGCCGACTGCGGCGCGTCATGGAGTCGGACGATGATGGGCAGGAGGACCTCTTCGGCTGACGGGGGACGGGTGGCCGCCGCCTTGGCGGTCGCCGTGGCAGCGCTCTGCTTCGCCTCCCGGTCCGGAGCCCAGGAGATCCCCGCACCGCCGACCGCGGCCCGGCAGGCCGGGGCCTCCGAGGGTTGGAATTCCGAGGCGGCCCTTCTCCTCATCGAGCGGGCGATCGATGCGCGGCGGCACGCGTGGGCCGACAGCTCGCTCGAACGATTTCGGGCCGACGTGCAGGGGCACGTGTACTACCTCGGCGACATCCTCGGGGAACGGCACGTCATCCGCGCGGACCAGCTCGCGCTGGATGTGCGCTGGCAGCGGCCGGACCGCTCGATGCAGACGATCGTCGGGCGCCGGCACGAACTCCGGCTGCCCACGACCATCGATTACCACCTCGACCACCTCTTTCTCGTCCTCGACAACTTCCCGGACCGGATCCGGATCGGAGAGGGCGACGAGATCCGGGACGTGCTTCACCCCGCGGGGTCGGGCGCGCGCGAGTTGTATGAATACCGACTCGCCGACTCGCTCGAGATCCGGCTCCGCGACCGAACCGCGCGGGTCTTCGAACTGGAGGTCCGTCCGCGCGACGGAGCGGACGCGGCCGCCGTGGGATCGCTCTTCGTCGAGCGGGAGACGGGGGCCATCGCGCGGATGCGGATCACGTTCACGCCCGCCGCCTATCAGGATCCGCAGATCGTGCGGCTCGTCGTCGACCTGCGCTCGGCCCTGCAGGAGGGCCGCTACTGGCTGCCCGACGAGCAGGCGGTCGAGATCGTGCGCTCGCTTCCCTGGCTCGACTTCCCGCTCGGAACGCTCGTCCGAACCCGCCTCCGCGTCCTCGACTACGACTTCGACGAGGGAGCGCTCTTCGGGCTCGGACGGGGAGCGCTCATCTACAGCCTTCGCGACGAGGAGCTGGCCCGCTTCGATGCATGGGAAGACCCGCTCCACGGGGGATCCCTCGAGGAAGGAAGCACCGATGGCGACCTGGGCGAGGCCGTCGCCGACGCACGCGAACTCCTGCTGCGGCGGACTCTGCTCGGGGGCCGAAGTTGGCAGCTTGCGCTTCCGAACGCGTCGGGGGCCATCCGCGCGCGGCGTTCCGAGGGGCTGTTCGTCGGGGCCGGAGCCGCCTACCGGCCGAACGATCTCACGCAGGTGTCGTTCCGGGGCGGCCACGCGATCGGGGAGGCACGGCCCCAGGCAAGCCTTGGACTGCGGCGGCGGCTGGGGGAGGTCGACGTGGAGGTCGACGGCTGGCTGCGGGTTCATCGCGACGTGGGGCGCCCCGCAGGCGTGGGACTGCTGCGGACGCTTGCCCTCCTCGCCAGCGGCGAGGACTACGAGGACCCCTACCTCACCACCGGCACCCGGATCGGGCTCGCCCATCGCGACGGTCCCGTCCACTGGCGTGTGGGCGCGTCGCTCGAGCGCCATCGGAGCGCCGGGCTGGTCGTCGGGACCGCGCCGCTCGGAGATCGGCCGCTTCGCCCCGTGCGCCCGGTCGACGAAGGGGAACGGGCCCGGCTCGATGCCGGGCTGACGGTGGAACTCCGGAGCGGTCCGGGCGCGCGGTGGAGGCTGGAACTCGCGGGAGAAGCGGCGCCGAGCGGCGTTGGGGACTTCGGCTACACGCGCGCCACGGTCGCGCTGCGGGCCCGGGGAAGCCCGGGCGGCGCGTGGAACTGGGCGAGCGACGTGGAGTTCGGTCTTGCTGGCGGGGAGTTGCCGACCCAGCGCCTCTTCCTGCTCGGGGGGCGCGGTTCGCTGCCGGGCTACGAGTTTCGCGGCTGGGGCGGGGACCGTATGGCGCTGTGGCGCGCCGAGTTGTCGCGCGCCGTCGCGTCCCCGTGGGTGCGGTTGCGCGCCATCGGAGCCGCTGGCGGGACCGGGCTCGGCCGCCCCGGAGAAGGCGCCGCCCGCCGATTCGGCGTGGGCGGAAGCGAGGGGCTGCGCGCCTCGGCCGGCCTCGGCCTGGGACTTTTCTACGACATCCTTCGCCTCGACGTCATGCGCGGCCTGCTCGGCGATCCATCGCCCGGCGGGAGCCCGGGGAAGTGGGTCGTCCTCCTCTCCGTGGACCCCCGATTCCTCAGGATCCTCTAAACCCGGAACGATTATCCATCTTGTTTCGGCTCGCGCGAGATGACAGGATTCAGATTGGGTTGACGTCCCCTGATTCCCGGGGCGACGCGCATGGAACGCACGGTCTCCCGCTTGAGGTTCGCCCATGAGTGACGCCGAGATCACGACCGAGACTCCAACCGGTCATTCCCGCAGGACGTTCATCAAGGGGGTCATCGCGACCGGTGCGGTGGTCTCCTCCTCCAGCCACCTCTTCCGGGCCCGGAGCCTGTCGGCGAGTGCGGCGGTGCGGGCGTCGATGCCCCGCATGATCTCGCTGAACGTGAACGGGGTGTCGCGTTCGGTGGATGTCATGCCGCAGGAGACGCTGGCCATGACGCTTCGGTACAAGCTGGGGCTCACCGGCACGAAGCTCGGGTGCGATCGCGCGGAGTGCGGCGCCTGTACGGTGCTCATCGACGGGGTCTCGCACTACGGCTGCTCGATGCTGACGAACGCGGTGCGTGACCGGTCCGTGAGGACGATCGAGGGGCTCGAGAGCGCGGACGGGACGCTGCACCCGGTGCAGCAGGCCGTGATCGACGAGGGCGGATTCCAGTGCGCTTTCTGCGCGCCCGGCTTCATCATGAGCATGGTCGCGCTGACGAACGAGAACCCGGAGCCCACCCGCGAGGAGGCCGCCGAGGCCCTCTCCGGCAACCTCTGCCGCTGCGGGGACTACAACAAAATCCTGAACTCCGCCATGCGTGCCGCCGAGTACGCGCGGCGCATGGTGTGAGGGGAGGACGATCATGGCGCTAATCGGACAGGATATTTCGCCGCCGGATCTGCGCGCGAAAGTCACGGGACGAGCAAAGTACGCGGAGGACTTCAGGGCCGAGGGCATGGTCTTCGCCAAGCTCCTCCTGAGCCCCATGCCGCACGCGCGCGTGCGCAACGTGGACGCGAGCCGCGCGCTCGCCATGCCCGGCGTGCTCGGGATCCTGCGGGCGAGTGAGGTCAATCAGCCCGAGGCACCGGGCGAGGCGGCGCTCACGGATGAGCCGAAGTACGTGGGCGAACCCATCCTGGCGCTGGCGGCGGTGGACGAGACGACGGCGGCGGACGCGATCGAGGCGATCGACGTCGACCTCGAGCCGCTCCCGTTTGTGGTCGATCCGCTCGACAGCCTGCGCCCCGGGGGTCCGGACGCCCGGCTCGACGGCAATGTGATGCGCTTCGGAGAGGACGGGCGGGAAATCGTCCCCTTGAAGTGGTCCCAAGCGGAGTTCGACGCGGCGGAGGCCGAGAATCGGCTGCCGATGGGCGAGCCGGACGCCAGTTGGGATCACGGCGACCTCGAGGCTGGCTTCGCCGCCGCAGATTACGTACTCGAGGACACGATCGTTCACCAGTCGCTGACCCACCACCCCATGGAGCCCCGCAGCTCCATGGCGTACTGGGAGGACGGTCGCTGCTACCTCTACGGCTCGACGCAGAGCACGCAGCAGACGCACCGGGCGCTGGCGAATCAGCTCGATCTCGACCCCGAGGACATGGTGTTCGTCGGCCAGTACTGCGGCGGCGGCTTCGGGTCGAAGATTCGGGGTGCGACGATCTACCAGGTCACGGCGCTCCTCGCGAAGAAGATCCAGCGGCCGGTGATGATGCGGATCAACCGCTACGAGGAGAACTACATCGGGCGCGCCCGCCCCGGTTTCCAGGCCTGGGTGAAGATGGGGTTCCGGAACGACGGGAAGATCACCGCGATCGACCTCTACATCGTGCAGGACCACGGACCCTACTCGCGCTCGGGCGACTACAACACGGCCGGCATGGTCACCGACCTCATGTACCAGCCCGACGCGATGCGCTTCCGCGGCGTCGGGGTCTACACGAACACGCCGCCGCGGGCGGCGCAGCGGGCCCCGGGCGGCGCGCAGATCGTCGCGATGCTCGAGCCGCTCGTCGACAAGGCGGCGCGCGAACTGGGCATCGACCGGGTGGAGATCCGGAAGATGAACGCCCCTACGCACGACTCGCAGTTCGGGCCGCAACGGGCGACGACGACGAGCGCCTTCGTGCGCGAGGCGATCGATGTGGGCGCGGCGCAGTTCGACTGGGCCGGCAAGCAGGCGCTCAGCGGACAGCGGAACGGAACGAAGGTCACGGGGGTCGGCGTGGGCGTGAGCCCGTACGTCGGCGGCTCGTCGGGGTTCGACGGGCTCCTCCTGATCCGTCCCGACGGGAAGCTGTACATCCACCAGGGGATCGGGAACCTCGGCACACACTCGATGGCGGACACGGCCCGAGCGGCGGCGGATGAACTCGGCCTCGAGTGGGACGACTGCGCGGTCATTTGGGGCGACAGCTCGCAGCACCACCCGCACAGTGCAGTGCAGGCGGGAAGCCAGACGATCCACGCGCACACGCGCGCCAACTACGCCGCCGCACTCGACATGAAGCGGAAGCTGCAGGAGGTCGCGGCCGCCGCGCTGGGTGGCTCGGCGAGCGCCTACCGCGTCGAGGGTGCGCGCGTGACCGGACCGGGAGGCTCGATGAGCTTCGCGCAGGCCGCGGAGCGCGCCATCGCGATGGGCGGCGAGTACTCCGGCCAGGAGTTGCCGGAGGATATCAACGACTACACGCGGGCCTCCGCCACGCAGCTCGCGGGCCAGGGGCTGATGGGAGTGGCGCGGGACAACTTCTCGCACGAGGGCTCGACGTGGTCGTGGGTCGTGGGCTTCGCCGTCGTCGAACTCGACGTCGAGACGGGCGACGTAACGATCGTCGATTTCACGGGATCGGCGGACTGCGGCGTCGTCGTGCACCCGCGCAGCCTCGCGGCGCAGATCCACGGCGGCTGCGTACAGGGCTTCGGTCAGGCGCGCAGCCAGAAGTGGGTGTACGACCCGAAGTGGGGCGTGCCGTTCGCCCACCGGCTCTACACCGCGAGGCCGCCCGGAATACTGGATGTCCCGCCTTCGATGGACTGGGCGGCGGTCGGCGAGCCCGACCCGCAGACGCCGATCGGCGCCAAGGGAATCGGCGAGCCCCCCGTCGGCGCCGGCTCAGCGGCGGTGACTTCCGCGATCGCGGACGCGCTGGGCGGCGCTTGCCTGTGCCGAATCCCGTTGACCGCCGATGTGATCCTGGCCGAGCTGGAGGGTAGAGCCCAGCCGCACGCACTCACCGAGATCCACAGCTAGGGGAGATAGGACGATGGCCGTGATTCGCGACATGATGCCCGCGTTCGAGCTCTTCCAGCCGACGAGCGTGGACGAGGCGCTGGACGTGCTCGAGCGCCACGACAACACCTGGGTCCTGGCCGGCGGCCTCGACTCGATGGACTGGTTCAAGGACCGCATCAAGCGGCCCGACGTCGTCGTCGAACTCGGCTCCGTGAGCGAGCTGACCGGCATCCGTTCGAGCGGGGACGGGATTGAGATCGGCGCCATGACGTCGTTGCGCGACGTGGTGGCGAGCGAGGACGTGCAGGCCCGCTTCGGACTCCTCGCCGACGCCGCCGCCCAAGTGGCGACGCCCCAGATCCGGAACCAGGGGACGCTGGGCGGCAACCTCATCCAGGACACCCGCTGCTGGTATTACCGGGGCGGGTGGCCGTGCTACCGCGCGGGCGGGAACATCTGCTACGCCGGGACACCCCGCTCGATGAACCGCGAGCACGCCGTGACCGGACAGAGCCGCTGCGTGGCGGTGAACGGCGCGGACACGGCCGGGGCGCTCGTCGCGCTCGGCGCGCAGATGCTGGTGCGGAGCGCGGGCGGCGAGCGCGTCTACGAGGCCGAGGACTTCTTCGTCGGCCCGGAGATCGACATCGAGCGCATGACCGTGCTGGAGCCGGGAGATCTCCTGACGCACGTGCGCATCCCCGGCGACTGGGCGGGCGCGCGCTTCTACTGGGAGAAGGTCCGCGACCGGAAGTCGTGGGACTGGGCGCTGGCCAGCGTGGCCGCAGCGATCGTCGAGTCGAACGGCACGATCGAGCGCGCCCGGATCGCGCTTAACGGCGTGGCCCCGACGCCGGTGCGGCTGACCGACGTCGAGGACCTCATCCAGGGGATGCCGGCGAACGACGACACCGGCATGGCGGCCGGCGAACTCGCTACGCGCGGCTTCAAGCCGCTGCGCCACAACGACTACAAGGTACCGCTCGCGCGGAATCTCGTTCGGCGCGCGGTGCGGGGAGACGCGGCCTAGCGTCCCGGAAAGGAGACCGCCTGGATGGAGATTCTCCGTACTGCGCCGAATCCGTGGGGCCAGGAGGTACTCGTCGGCGTCGCCTGGGATCTGCTCTGGGCCGCCGCCATCGCCGGCTTCCTGTTCGTGGTCGGGCACCACCTGTACGTCTGGATCATGGCGCCCAAGGCTCCGAAGACCGCGCCTGAGCCGGCCCCCGACGTGCCCGAGCGGGTGGAGCGCCACTCACAGGCGTCCCGGACGTTCCACTGGCTCATGGCGGCGACGATGCTCACGCTGCTCGTCACGGCGTTCTTCCCCGTGATCGGCGTCCAGTTCGCCTGGGTCACCATTCACTGGATCGCCGGCGTCGTCCTCACCCTCCTCATCATCTGGCACATCATCCACGCGACGACGAAGCAGGACTTCTGGTCGGTGTGGACCGGGACGAAGGAGATCGGGCAGGCGTTCCAGGCGGTCGGGAAGTTCCTGCGCCGCCAGCCGGCCAAGGAGGAGCGGTCCGGCAAGTACCCCCTCGACCAGCGGGCCTACCACAACGCGGTCACGCTCGTCTCGGGCGGGGTCATCGTCACGGGGATCCTCATGATGGTGGGGGTCGACACGTGGTTCTGGGCGAGCAACCCGTACTTCCTCTCCGACTCCACGTGGGGCCTCGTGTTCGTCCTGCACGGGCTGTGCGGCGTCGGGCTCGTCACGATGGTCATCGCCCACGTCTACTTCGCCATCCGGCCCGAGAAGCGCTGGATGACCCGCTCCATGATCAAGGGCTGGATCACGCGCGAGGAATACCTCGAGCACTACGACCCGGACCTCTGGAAGCTGGGGACGGAGCCGGCCGGGGCCGAGATGGCGGGGGGGAGCGCGTCGTCCGCGGACGC
The DNA here is from genome assembly GCA_026705295.1 of Candidatus Palauibacter australiensis. NCBI lineage: Bacteria > Pseudomonadati > Gemmatimonadota > Gemmatimonadia > Candidatus Palauibacterales > Candidatus Palauibacteraceae > Candidatus Palauibacter > Candidatus Palauibacter australiensis. Next base: position 31,989 of record JAPPBA010000072.1, on the reverse strand, counting down.
CGACGGGGTCGTGCCCGCTTGAGCCGCGAGGAGCTGAAGGCTCACATCGAGGTGCTCGAAAAGGCGTACGAGTTCTTCCTCTCCTACGCCGCGCTCGGCGCCGAGCGTGAGGAAGCCTCGAAGGTCGGCGGGCAGTTGCGGGAGTACCTGAGCCGCGCGGACGCCGCCCTCCGGGCGCTGGCGGACGACCTCGGCGGCCTGGTCGCGGCGGAGGGGCTCGAACCGGCGGGCGTCTACGGCGAGATGATCGACGTGACTTCGGCCGATGCCGCGCGGGCCGGGGCGGCGGTCCGGATCGTCCTCGCCCAGGAGACGATCAGTTCGCAGTTGATCGACAACCTCAACGCCTCGTCCCACCTGAGGGCGCTCCTCACCGACCTCTTCCTCCTCGACGACGTCGTCTGACCCGCGCGGAGAGCCCACTGCCGCGCACCATGCTGCCCCCGGCCGCTACCCGTCCGTGCGCGCGAAGGTGAAGGTGCCGATGGGCTGGTCGGAGAAGGGGCTCTCGCCCCGCAGGCTGTGGATCGGTTCCTTCGGCTGGGTGTCGTCGTTGGCCGAGGTGTAGTTGGGGCCGCTGTCCGTCCCGGCATCGTAGGGGTAGAGGACGACCTCGAGTTCCTCGATCCAGTTTCCCTCGTCGTCCCGTAGCGAGAGTCCCGACACGCCCACGAACCAGTCCGGGCTCGGGGCGATCATCGTGACGAGGGTGACGAGCGGAAACTCCTCCCGCAGCGCGATCGCCTGAATCGTCGTGCTCCCGGGGCTGCGGATCCCGGACCCGTTGACGACCGCCAGCGCGTCTCCCGGGATTTCGGCCTGGATCTCTGCGGTCAGCGTGGACGTGCCGCCCGTCTCGGCCATGCTTTCGACCCCCGGCGTGGCGGTGCCGTCCCGGGCCCAGAAGGTCACGCCGGCCTTGTGCACGGCGCCGATCAGCGGCGAGAAATGGGCCCCGCCCGGAAAGTTCGTCGGGTGCGTCGACGCGCTCCACGTCGCCTCGAAGACCACGCGGTACGTCGCCGTGGTCGCCGCGACCGGGGGCGGCGGTGGTGGCGGTTGAGGCTCCGGGCCCGGTCCGGGATCGGTCCCGGCACCCCCGCACCCCGCCATCGCGGCGAGAGCGACCGCGCCCACCACCGGCCGAAGCCACGCATGTCGACACTTCGCAACCGTGGGAATCATGGTGGCTTTAACCGCCCGAGTCCGCCGAAGGTTCCGGGTTCCCCCGGGAGAAGTCGGCGGCGACTCAGGCGCTGGCGTGCCAAGCGGCCAGGACCTCGGCTTCCAACTCGGCGGGGAGGCCCGCTCGAGGCTCGCCGCGGCGTTCCTCGGGAAGCGAGTTCCACCACTCGACCGTGTCGCGCGCGGTGTCGGCGAGCGGGCGGAACGTGAGCCCGGCCTGCACGGCGGCGGCGACGGAAACCTGGTTCATGCCGACCGTTTCCCCTTCGGGCGGCGTCCAGTTCGTCATGTGCATCCAGGGCGCCACTTCCTGCTCCGCCATGAACTCCGTCGGTACCCAGGTGAACGTGGCGTCGGAGCCGAGCGCGCCGCGGATCTCCTCCAGCATGGCGCCGAACTGCTGCACCTCGCCCGTGGCGTTGTACGTGCCTCCGTTCCCGGGGCCCTCGACGAGCCGCACGATCCACTCGGAGAGGTCGCGCGCGTCGACGTTCTGCACCGGGTCGGCGGGGGTGTTGGGGGCGAGCACTTCCCCTCCGCGGTCGACGCGGACCGGCCAGTACGTCCAGCGGTCCGTGTTGTCGCCGGGCCCGACGATGAGCCCCGGACGCACGTTGATCGCGTTCTCGCCGAAGGCGTCGCGCGCGTACTGCTCGCAGCGCGCCTTCCTCGGCCCGTAGCCTCCGTCGTCCTCGGCCTCGTCGGGCGACAACTGCCCGACGTGATAGTCCTCGTCGATCCCGACCTGGGCGAAGTCCGCGTAGGCGGAGATGGAGGAGACGAAGAGGTAGCGGTCGACCTGGTCGCGCAGGAGTTCGGTCGTCGATGCGACCCAACTCGGGTAGGAGGCGGAGTTGTCGATGACGGCATCCCACTCTCTGCCCTCGAGTGCCGACAGATCGCTGGTCCGGTCACCGATCAGGTGCTCGACACGCTCGAAGTAGTCGTGGTAGAACGGGGGCGCGGTCTGCCCGCGCGTGAAGATCGACACCTCGTGGCCCCGGTCGAGCGCGTATTTCACCTGGTGCGGACCGATGAAGCGGGTGCCGCCGAGGATGAGGATGCGCAGCGGGCCTCCCTCGCTCCCCGCGCAGGCGGCCGAGCCGAAGGCGCCGAGTACGCCGAGCGCCCCGCCGGCCCGGGCGGACGTCTTCATGAATTCTCGTCGAGTCTGGTTCCACGCCATCGTGATCTACTCCCTTTCTGTGCCCTCTCCTGTGCCTTCCTCGTCCGGCGCCCTCTCTTCGGCGCGGGGTCCGGACCAGCCGTACGCGTGCGCCACCGTGATCGCGATCTCCGACGCGAGTTCGCTCCCCGAGTCGGAGTTCGTCATCACGAAGACGCCGTTGTCGCCGTCGATGTACGCCGCGAACGTGCAGCGGAACCCCTGGTTCGAGCCGCCGTGCCGGAAGCGTTCGCCGTCCCCGGAGATCGCCGGGCCCAGCCCCCAGTCGTCGGCGTCGGGCGTCAGCATCTCGCGCGCGAGCGCTTCGCCCAGCACGCCGGTTGACTCCCCCCTCCAGGCACGCTGCATCTCCCGGGCGTAGAGCGCGAGTTCGCTCGGCGTCGTCCACAGCCCGGCGGCCGCCTGTTCCGGATAGGTATGCCACCCGCCGGGAACCCGGTCGCCGTTCGGCCGGTAGCCCGTCGCGATGTCGTCCCGGCGCTCCGGGGGGATTGGCTGCTCGTACGTTGAACGCGCCATGCCGATCGGGTCGAGCACCTCCTCGCGCATGACCTCGGCGAACGGCGCGCCGCGGACGTCCGCCACGAGTTGCTGCATGACGGTGTAGCCGCCGCCGGAGTAGCGCCAGCTCTCCTCCGGCGCCTTGTAGACGCGCACAGGGTCCGTGTTGCCGTGGCCGTCGAGGACGCCCGGCCCGTCCGGCGCCTCCTCGTCCGGCCCGTACCCGGGGAAGCCCCACACGGTGAGGCCGGCCCGGTGCGTGAGGAGCCCCCGCAGGGTGACGGGCGCCTGCTCCGTGAACTCGTTCTCGGGCACTTGCCAACTCGTGAGGTAGGCGTTGACGTCGCCATCGAGGTCGACGCGGCCCGATTCGACGAGCCGCAGCGCGGCGAGCGCCGCCACGGGCTTGGAGATGGAGGCGGCCTGGAAGAGCGTGTTCGGCGTCACGGGCCGGCCCGATTCGACGTCGGCGAGCCCGTAGCCGCGGGCCCAGGCGATCTCGCCGTCGACCAGGACGGCGACGCTCACGCCGGGCACGCCCAGGTCGGCCATGCGGTCGGCGAGCGGGCGCCGCGCGACGGGCTCGCCGCGAATCGTGAAGACCGGCATCAGCGACGACTCGACGACTGCCTGGGGGGATCCGTCCGCGGCCCCCTCCGGCACGGTACTGTCGGGCGTGGGCGGCGGCGCGCACGCAAGCGCCCACCCGAGAGCGCACGACGTCCAGGCGATGAGGGCGATCCGGGCTGTCTTCACGGCCCCTTCCCGAATTTGCAGTCGTACCAGCTGCGGCCGATCCCGAGGTCCACGCGCAGGGGAACCGTCAACTCGATGGCCCCCTCCATCTCCTCGCGCACGGTCCGGCCGATCGTTTCAACATCGGACTCCGGGGCCTCGATGAGCAACTCGTCGTGCACCTGGAGCAGCATGCGGGCTCCGCTCCCCGCGAGACGTTCGTGCAGCCGGATCATCGACACCTTGATCAGGTCCGCCGCGGATCCCTGGATGGGGGAGTTCGTCGCGGTCCGCTCGCCGTAGCCGCGGATCCCGGGGTTCCTGGACCGGATTTCGGGGATGTAGCGGCGGCGCCCGAACAGCGTCTCGACGTAGTTCCGGTCCCGCGCCACTTCCTTCATCTCCTCCAGGTAGGCCGCGACGCCCGCGAACCGCTCGAAGTACCCGGCGATGAACTCGCTCGCCTGCGTCCGCGAGATCCCGAGCTGCTGGGCGAGGGCGAACGGGCCCTGGCCGTAGATGGTGGCGAAGTTGATCGTCTTCGCCTGCTCGCGCATGGTCGGCGTGACGTCATCCGGCTCGACCCCGAAGATCCGGGCCGCGGTCTCCCGGTGAATGTCCCGCTCCGCCCGGAACGCCTCCACGAACGCCTCGTCCCCGGAGAGATGGGCCATGACCCGGAGTTCGATCTGGGAGTAGTCCGCTCCTACGAACCGATGGCCGGGGGCGGCGACGAATCCCTTCCGGATCTCGCGCCCCAGCGCCCGCCGGATCGGAATGTTCTGGAGGTTCGGGTCCGAGGAGGAGAGTCGGCCCGTGGCGGCGACCGTCTGGTTGAAGCGGGTGTGGATGCGTCCCCGGCCGTCGATGAGCCGCGGGAGCACGCTCACGTACGTGCCGTCCAGCTTGTCGAGCTCCCGGTGTTCGAGGATGAGGCGCGGGAGTTCGTGGCCCATGGCGGCGAGTTGCTCGAGCACGGACTCGTCCGTCGAGGGGCCCGTCTTCGTCTTCTTGAGGACGGGCAGCGCGAGCCGGTCGAAGAGAAGCTCCCGCATCTGCGGGACGGAACGGAGGTTGACCTCGGTCCCGGCGATCTTGTGGATCTCCGAGCGCACGGCGTCGAGATCGCGGCGCAGACGGGCCCGCAAATCGCCGAAGAAGTCGAGGTCGAGCGCGATGCCGGCCCGCTCCATGCTCGCGAGGACGGTGACAAGCGGCATCTCGACCTCGCGGAAGAGGCGGCCCATGCCCGTTCGCACGAGGTCGGCCTCGTCGACCTTCGCGAGGCGGTGCAGGAGCGCGGCGCGCGGTCCGGCCCACTCGGCGACGCGCTCGGGCTCGATCGATGCCAGCGGAAGCCGGTTCCGTCCGGTGCCCGTGACGGCGTCGCCCGTCTCGAGGGCGACGCCGAGGCGGTCGGGAGCGAGGGTGGAGAGGGCGCGGTCGCGCCGGGCCGGATCGAGGCAGTAGGAGGCGATCTGCGTGTCGAACGCGACGCCGCCGTCAAGGCCCCCCAACTCGACGCCGTGCCGCCGCAGGAGCTGGGCGGCGTACTTGAGATCGTGCCCGAGTTTCGGTGCCTCCGAGGCCAGCAGGTCGTGCAGCCCTCGCATGTCGGACGACGACATCTCCGGCAGACCGACGGGCTCGCCCGCATCGAAGGCGAGCGTCGGGTTTCCCGCCGCGTCGTGCTGGACTTCCGGGGCCCGGTGCCCGAGTGGCAGGTAGAAGGCGCGGTCCTCGGAGGCGGCGAGCGCCAGACCGACGAGGGCGGCGCCGAGCGGATCTTCGGAGCTGCCCGCGACGCAGAGTCCGATGCGCGGAGCCCGGGAGCACTCGGCCAGCACGGCGCCCAGCCGATCCGTGTCGGCCACGACGTCCACTTCCGGGGCGAAGCGCTCGGCCTCCGTCGCCGGCGCCTCCAGTTCCCTCAGCAGGTTGTGAAACTCCAGGTCACGGAAGACGGACGCGGCCCTTTCGGTATCGAGCGGCCGCGACCGGAGGCTCTCGAGATCGAGGTTCACGGGCGCGTCGGTGCGGATCGTCACCAGTTGCCTGGAGCGCCGGGCGTCATCCGCATGCTTGAGAATCGCGTTTCGGGCCCGGGCCGCCGTGATCTCCTCCGCTCGCGCGAGGATGGCCTCGAGGTCGCCGAACTGCCGGATGAGGGCGGGCGCGATCTTTTTCCCGATGCCGGGCACGCCGGGGACGTTGTCGGATGAGTCGCCGAGCAGAGCCAGAAAGTCGGTCACGCGCTCCGGGGGCACGCCGAAGCGCTCCTCGGCGTTGTCCGGCGTCACCCACACCTGATCGACTCCGGCGGGCCCCCCTCGGCCCGGATTGAGCAGCGCGGTGCGGTCGTCCACGAGCTGATGGAAGTCCTTGTCTCCGGAGACGATAATGGTGCGCAGACCCTGTCCCGCGGCCTTCTGCGCGAGGGTCCCGATCACGTCGTCCGCTTCCCACCCTTCCGCCTCGATGACGGGCACCCGGAAGGCGGCGAAGATCTCCCGGCACCGGGGGAGGGATGCCCGGAGCTCTTCGGGCATCTTCTCTCGCGTGGCCTTGTATTCCGGGTAGATGTCGGTGCGGAAGCTGTCGCCGGCATCGAACGCGACGCCGAGATAGTCGGGTGCGTGATCCGCGATCAACCGCATGAGGAAGCGGGCGATGCCGTAGGGGGCCGACGTGTTTTCGCCGCTCGAAGTGGTGAGCGGCCGGTTGATCATGGCGAAGAACGCACGGTAGATGAGCGCGTAGCCGTCGAGCAGGAAGAGCGACGGACCAGCGGCCCGCGAGGGCTTCACGACGCCTGGCGCCGCCACATGGAGTTCACCGGCCGTCCGGGATGGTCAACATGGCATCTATGTATGGTGGAGGGGGCCGTCCGTGGCAAAGTCCGGCGACGAAAAAGCGCCCCGCCGGGAGGGGCGGGGCGCGTGAAGCTCCGGCTCGGCTACGGCGTCCGGTCAGGCAGTGCGCACGACGCGGGTCGCGTGCAGGCCCTTGTCGCCCTGCGTGAACTCGTAGTCCACTTCCATCCCTTCGACGAGCGTCTTGTACCCGTCCATGTCGATGGACGAATAGTGGACGAAGACGTCATCGCCGCCGTCGGGCTGCTCGATGAAACCGTACCCCTTGGAGTCGTTGAACCACTTGACCGTACCTGATGGCATCCTGCCTCCTGCGTACCTCGGTGATGGGCGTTGCGGGCGCTCCGCGCAGCCGATTGTGCGTCGTTTTGCGGCGCTGCGGGACACGAGACGTTGCTATGCTATGCGAGCAATTCGGACCCGTCAACACGCCATCGCGAACGACCGTATCAGGGGTTCGGGACCCCCAGGTCCGGGTACAGGAGGCGGTAGATTTCGGCCAGTTCCGTGACCGCCCGGACGTACTCGCGCGTCTCCCGGTAGGGGATCCGCTCGACCAGTTTTTCCTCGTCCGAGAACTCGGGGAAATCGCGCCACCGCGTGTAGCGATGGGGGCCGGCGTTGTAGGAGATCATCCCCGCGATGTCGAAGCCATCGAACCGGCCGAGAACTTCCGCCAGGTACCGGGTCCCGAGCATCAGGTTGACCTGCGGGACCGTGAGCTGGTGACGGCGATAGCCTTCGAGTCCGGCGCGTGAGGAGACGTTGCGGGCCGTCTCCGGCAGGAGCTGCATGAGACCGATGGCATTGGCGACGGAACGGATCTCCGGGTCGAACATCGACTCGCGACGCGAGAGCCCGGCGACGAAGTGCGGCGGGAGTCCGTTCCGTTCGGCCGCGGCGACGAGGGCCTCGCGGAAGGGCAGCGGATAGATCGCTTCGAGGAGCGGGCGGGTCCAGCGGCCGCGAATCGCCTGTGCGCGCCACCCCTCGCGAATCCCCTCCCGCGTCCATTCCGCCGCGTTCAGGACGTGCGCGAAGGCGAGGATCGCCCCGTAGGTCGACGGTCCGCGCTCGCTGGCGCGGCGGTATTCCCGGCGCGCGCGCTCGGGCCACCCCACCTCTCGCAGCTTGTTCATGCGCCGGAGCGCGGTCGCGTGGATGGGATCGAGGTCGGGCAACGGCTCGCCGTCGCCGATTCCGACCGCGGCCAGGCGGTCCGTGCCGGTGCGGGGCTCCGCGAGGATGGCGTAGTAGTCGAGCGGGTTGTACCTGAGGGCGCGGGCGTAGAACGCGCTCGCGCCCTGGGTGTCGCCCAGCGCCTCCGCGACCTTGCCGCCCCAGTAGATCGCTCCCTGGACCCACTCGCCCTCCGGGTAGCGCTCGCGGTATTCGGCCAGGAGCGTGCGCGCCTCCTCGTAGCGGCCCTCGTGGTACGCGAGAAGAGCGAGCCGTTCCAGCGACCGCGTCCCGTAGCTCGCGTCCGGGAACGCGCGGTAGGAGCGTTCGAAGCCCTCCGCGGCGATGTCGGGATGCCCCGCATCGTGCTCGAGGTCCGCGAGGAGGTAGGCGGCGCGGGCGGCGACATCCCCGGAGCCGCGGGCGGCCGTCTCGTGCGCCTCCGCGGCGTCGCCGTGGCGCCCGAGCGCACGGTAGACGCTGGCCGCGAGCATCCACAGCGACGCCCGCGGCGCGGTGACGGAAGCGGGGTCTCCGGTCCACGGGGCCAGCGCCTCCGCCGCCCGCCCGGGAGCGCCCAGCGCCATGTACGCCGATGCGAGCGATTCGGCGATGCCCGGGCGTTCGGCCGCGGGTGCGAGCTCCAGCGCCTCCGAGAGGTAGCCGGCGCCGCGGGAGTGACGGCGGGCGCGGATGTCGGAGCGCCCGACATCGCGCAGCGTCCGCCAGGATCGCGTGAGTGCGAGGAGCGCGGGTCCCGTCTCCGGCGTCTGGAGGCCTCTCGCGATCGCGTCGGCGAAGGCCGACGCGGCCGCGGCGGAGTCCCCGGTCGCCAGGTAGTGAGGTCCGAGGTGCCGAGCGGCGAGGACGTTCCGGACGCCCCTGCCGGCGCGGCTCGCGAGCGCGGCCCCCCGTTCGGGATCCTCCAGCTTGAAGGCCAGGCGGGCCGCCGGGAGGAGCGCGGAGTCCGCCGGCACGCGGGCCTCGCGCACGATCGAGTCGGCGAGGGCGAAGGCGTCCCGGTCCTCGGCCTCCGACAGGGCGTAAAGGCGCGAGAGCCGCAACCACGGAGCGAGTTCCGGGTGTTCGCGCTCGGCGAGCGCGAGCTGGTCGCGCGCCTCGTACCACTGGTAGCGCCGGTAGGACACGCGGGCGAACCCGACCCGCGCGCCGAGCGGAGGCGTCCCGTCGACCCCGCTCAGATACGCACGGTAGTGCGCCGCGGACCGGGTCAGGCTGTCGAGCCCCGCGTACGCCCGCGCGAGGAGGAGCGTGGCCTGCGACGGCGCGGACGGCGGCCAGCTTTCACGCTCCGAGAGGAGGCTCAGCACGGAAGCCCATGCCCGCTGATCCGCGAAGGCTCGCGCCGCCAGCAGCACGGCCTCGTCGCCCTCCAACTCGCCCGCGGCGAGCGCGGGCGCCAGCAGAGCCGATGCCGAGACCGGCATCCCGGCGTCGAGCAGGCTTCGGGCCCGCTCCAGCATGTCGTCGGCGCCTGCCATCGTAGCCGCGCCGGCGACGGGAGGGCGTGCCGGGTTCCCGGCCTGCGCGGCGAGACCGGACGCCAAGACGAGCGTCGGTAGCGACCGCAGCCAGGGACCGCGTATCCAGTTGATGCGCACGAGGCGCCGAATTCGCCGTCGAACATGCAAAGGAAGGCCTCCTTCCACGTCGTCCCCACCCCGTTCACGCCGGACCCGGCCTGCGGCCCGACACCGAACTTCGATGCTCCGATGGCTTCGATGCAAGCGGAGCCCGGCAGACGCCGAACGAAAAAACGGCCCGCCGGGATGGCGGGCCGCTTGTTCGGAACCCCTCGTGCGCGCCGGGGAACGCCCCCGGCGACGGGCCTTTCTTTTTCTAGCCGGCCGCGCGCTCGTGCAGCGCGTCGATGAGACGCTGTGCACTCTCTTCCATGTCGATGACGAGGCGGTCGATCTTCGTCACGAAGTAGTTATGGAAGATGTTGATCGGAATCGCGATCGTCAGACCGGTGGCGGTCGTGATGAGCGCCACCTTGATCCCGCCGGCGACCAGCGTGGCTTCCACCTCGCCCGCGATCTCGATGGCCTGGAAGGCCATGATCATCCCGATCACGGTCCCGAGGAAGCCGAGGAGAGGAGCGACGTTCGACAGCGTCGCCAGCCACACGAGACCCTTCTCGAGCCCCGCGACTTCGATGGCGCCGGCATTCTCCACCGCCTGCGTCGCGCGCTCGGTCCCTTCGTTGTAGCGCGAGAGCCCCGCGCTGAGAACGTTCCCCGCGGGAGCGCCGGACTCGGTGCAGACTTCGAGCGCCTCATCGAGGTGGCCAGCGGCGATCTGTTCGTCGGCTTCCCGGAGAACATTCTTGTTCTTGCCGCCCTTCAACTGCAGGTCGACGAGCTTCCAGAGGATGATGAGGATCCCAATGGCGAGCGCGGCCCCCAGCGGCCACATCATCCAACCCCCGGCATCCCAGATCTCCACCAGATTGAGCGACTGACCCTCACCCAGCGTCAGGGTCTCCTGCAACCAGAGTGTGGACGCTATCAAGGTGGTCCTCCCGGTAAGCGGTAAGGTTCATCGATTGACTGGCTCGCCACGTCCGGCGCGGATGCGCCCGAGTGCGAGCGGAACCAAGCTAGAAGCGGTCTGCGGGACCGTCAAGCGGCGGTACGGAGCCGCTACCGGTTCCAGAGCCAGGCACCCGACCGGTGGACGCGCTCGTAGCGGGCGGCAAGGCGGAACACAGCCGCGGACGGGGGGGTCGCGATCTCCGCGGTAGCATCCGTCGCGGCAGAGGCGGGCGCGGCCGGCACGCTGAACGCGCCAGCCACGCTGTCCGTGAGGCGCTCGACGATGAGGCGGGGGTCGGGCACAGGGTTGAGCAACTCGTTCAGGCCGATCGCGGGTCCCCCATCGGAGACCCCGGCCGCGTCCCCCTCGTCCGGCCGGATGTCGCGTCCGTCCAGGTCGCCGAGGCGCTGCCTGTCTTCCAGGAGGATGGACCCGTGCTGAAGCACGCTCCCGCGGCGGCGGCACTGCGCGCTGCCCACGAGCTTGCGGCCGCGTGCGGTGAGTTCTCCCGGGGCGGGATCGCGAAAGCAGCTCGCGGCGGAGATCCGGGCCGTCGCCGCGAGACCCGCCTCCGCATCGTCGCTCCGAACCGCGTCGAGCCGGACGCCCAGGGCGCGCAGCCCCTCGGCCAGTGCGCCGTGCACGGTCTGCAGGACGGCCCGGGGGCCGCCCCACGCCCGGGCGGGACAGGCGAAGGCGTACGTGATCTCGGGGCCGTGAAACACGGATCGGCCACCCGTCGGCCGCCGAACGGCGTCGACGCCGGGGCGGAGTTCAGCCGGAGAGCGCCCGAGCAGCCGGTCCGGCGCCTCCTGATGCCGCCCGAGCGACAGGCACCAGGGCTCCCAGCCATAGAAGCGGAGTAGCGTCGAACCGCCCGCGGCGAGTTCGAGCATCGCTTCGTCCACGGCCATGTTGCGGGCGCCGTCCGCCACGGCGTAGGGGAGTACGACGCACGGCGATCCCCGGGGCCGGGCACGCGCGCGCCGCGCGGTCACAACTCCAGAGCCTCTCCGGGCTCAAGGATCACGACCTCGGCCGTGTCGCCGACGGCGTCCACGAAGCGGGCCGGATCGACGTCGATCAACTCCCACGTGCCGTAGTGGTTCGGAACGGCGATGCGGGGTTCGATCATCCCTATCGCGCGCGCGGCGTCTTCCGGGCCCATCGTGAAGTTGTCGCCGATGGGCACCAGCGCCACATCAACCTCACCGTTCAGCAGCTCCATGTCGCGCGTGAGCCCCGTATCGCCGGCGTGGTAGACGCGGGTGCCGTCCACGGTGAGGAGGATGCCGGCGGGCGTCGTCGTGTACGCCTCCGCGCCCGGCGCGTCGATCTTCCCGCCGTGGAGGGCCACGGTGAGCTTGACGCGCCCGAACGGGAACTCGTGGGCGCCGCCGATGTGCATGGGGTGGGCGTTCGCGTGCCCCTGCACCTCCCCGGCGTACGACACGATCTCGTACGTGGCGATGAGCTGCGCGTTCGTCGCCTCGAGGATGTCCCAGGCGTCCGCGATGTGGTCGCCGTGCCCGTGCGTGAGGAGGAGATAGTCGAGGCGATCGGTGAAGTGCTCCGGTCCGACGTCCGCCACGGGGTTCCCGGTCAGAAACGGGTCGATGAGGATCCGCGTGCCGTCCGCCGTTTCGATCTCGTAGCAGCTCTGGCCGTGAAAGACGAGTCGTGCCATCCGCTTCTCTCCTGTTCCGGTGCGCCTCTGTGCCGGTGCGCCTATCCCGCCGCTGCGTCGGCAGCCTCGGCTTCGTAGCTCTCGATCGGCGGACACGCGCAGATGAGGTTTCGATCCCCGTACGCGTTGTTCACGCGGCGCACGGGCGGCCAGAACTTCCACTCCCGGGTCGAAGGCGCCGGCCAAGCGGCTTCCCGCCTTGTGTAGGCGTGATCCCATGCATCGGCTGTCACCATCTCCGCGGTGTGGGGCGCGTTCTTCAGCGGATTGTCCTTCGCATCCAGCGTCCCCTCCGCGATCCTCCGAATCTCCTCGCGGATCGAGACCAGGGCGTGGACCAGCCGGTCCAGTTCCCGCTTCGACTCGCTCTCCGTGGGCTCGATCATGATCGTGCCCGCGACGGGGAAGGACATCGTGGGCGCGTGGAATCCGTAGTCCATGAGCCGCTTCGCGACATCCTCGTCCGTCACGCCTGTCCCCCGCCTGAGCGGACGCAGATCGAGGATGAACTCGTGCGCGACCCGCCCGTGCTCGCCACGGTAGAGGACGTTGAAGTGCTCGCTGAGGAGGCTGGCCATGTAGTTCGCGTTCAGGACGGCCGCCTCGGTCGCCGCGCGCACGCCGTCGCGGCCGAGCATGGCGATGTAGGCCCAGGAGATGAGCAGAATCGAGGCGCTTCCCCACGGCGCCGCCGAGACAGCCGGGATCGCGGCGTCGCCACCGACATCGACGAGCGGGTGTCCCGGCAGGTAGGGCGCAAGTTCGTCGGTGACGCAGATCGGACCCATCCCGGGACCGCCGCCCCCGTGCGGAATGGCGAACGTCTTGTGGAGGTTGATGTGGATGACGTCCGCGCCGTAGTCGCCGGGCCGGCAGAGGCCGACCTGGGCGTTGAGGTTGGCGCCATCGAGGTACACGAGTCCGCCGTGCTCGTGGACGATGTCCGTCACCTCCCGGATGGCCGACTCGAACACGCCGTGGGTGGAGGGATAGGTGATCATCGTCGCCGCGAGCCGGTCAGCATGCTTCGCAGCCTTGGCGCGCAGATCCTCGACATCGATGTTCCCGTTCTCGTCGCAGCGGACGACGACAACCTTCATCCCGGCCATGACCGCGCTCGCGGGGTTCGTCCCGTGCGCCGACGACGGGATGAGGCACACGTCCCGGGCTCCTTCGCCCTGGTCCTCGTGTCGGGCCGCGATGACGAGCAGGCCGGTGTATTCGCCCTGGGCCCCCGAGTTCGGCTGCAGCGAGCAGGCGGGCAGCCCGCTCATCTCGCACAGCCACCGCTCCAGTTCGTCGAACAGGCGCCGATACCCCTCTGCCTGGTCAACGGGGGCGAACGGGTGCAGCGACCCGAACTCCGGCCAGGTGACGGGGATCATCTCCGATGTCGCGTTGAGCTTCATCGTGCAGGATCCGAGCGGGATCATGCTCGTGTTCAGCGACAGGTCCCGCGTTTCGAGCCGATGGATGTAGCGCAGCATCTCGGTCTCGGAACGGTACCGGTTGAAGACCGCGTGCTCGAGGTAGTTCGAGGTACGCGCGAGTTCCGCGGGATAGACGGGCTCCGGGATGTCCGTGGCGACCTCTCCGACGCGGAGTTCCGGCCCGTCCTCCCCGCCGAACACCGCGAACAGGTCCTCGAGATCCCCCCCCCGCACCGTCTCGTCGAGGGCGATCCCGACCGTCCCATCCTCGAAGTCGCGGAGGTTGATGCCGCGTTCGCGTGCCCTGGCGAGAATGTCGGCGGAAGTGAAGCCCGAGGGAATGACCTGCAGCGTGTCGAAGAACTGCTCGTGAACGATCGTGTGCCCGAGCCGGTCGAGTCCGTGAGCGAGGGTCCACGTCAACTTGCGGACGCGGGTCGCAATGGCGTGGATGCCCTCCGGACCGTGATACACGGCGTACATCCCGGCCATGATCGCGAGCAGCACCTGCGCGGTGCAGATGTTCGAGGTCGCCTTCTCCCGACGGATGTGCTGTTCGCGCGTCTGCAGGGCCATTCGGAGGGCCGGGTTCCCGTCCGCGTCGACCGAGACTCCGATGATCCGCCCAGGCAGCTTGCGCTTGAACGCGTCCGTGGCCGCGAGGTAGGCGGCATGCGGCCCGCCGTAACCCATGGGCACGCCGAACCGCTGGGAGTTGCCGACCGCGATGTCCGCGCCGAACTCGCCCGGCGGCACGAGCAGGGCGAGGGCGAGGAGATCCGCCGCGACCACGACTCCGGCCCCGTGCTCGTGAAGGGCGTCGCAGAGACCGCGATAGTCGAGCACCGCGCCTTCCGTGGTCGGGTACTGCAGGAGCGCGCCGAAGGCGTCGTCCGGATCGTGCGCCGCGATGTCGCCGTGCTGGAAGAGCCGGACCTGGATTCCGAGCGGCCGGGCGCGGCCGCGGACGACGGCGACGGTCTGGGGGTGGCAGGCCTCGGAGACGAGGAAGACGTTGCGGTCGCCGCTCCCCTTGCTGCCCCAGAGCATGAGCATCGCCTCCGCGGCGGCAGTTCCCTCGTCCAGGAGCGAGGCGTTCGCGATCGGAAGCCCCGTGAGGTCGATGACCATCGTCTGGAAGTTGAGCAGGGCTTCGAGGCGCCCCTGCGAGATCTCGGCCTGATAGGGCGTATACTGTGTATACCAGCCGGGGTTCTCCATGATGTTCCGGAGGATCACGCCGGGTGTCAGGGTCCCGTGATACCCCAGACCGAGATAGGAACGGAAAGGGCGATTGAGGCGCGCGAGTTCGGCCGCGCGATCGAGCAGCCTTCTCTCGCTGATCGCGTCCGGCAGGTCGAGGTCGCGACCCAGGCGGATGGGTTCGGGCACGGTTTCCTCGACGAGTTCGCTCAGGCTTTTCGCGCCGGTCGCCTCCAGCATCGGACCGACGTCAGAGGGCGCCAGTCCTATGTGGCGCCCGGCGAACTCGCCGACCGGCTCCATCTCCAGTTGCATGTTCAGGAGCGGGCCGTCAGACCTCGTCCGCATCGGCGACGAGGGTGGCGTACTGTTCGGAGGTGAGTAGCTCGTTGAAGTCGTCGGGCGACTCCAGCTCGAGCCGGATCATCCATCCTTCACCGTAGGGATCGCTGTTCACGAGACCGGGGTCGGCCTCCAGCGCGTCGTTCACCGCCACGATCTGGCCCGCCGCGGGACAGAAGAGTTCGGAGACGGTCTTCACGGCCTCGACGGTCCCGAACGCTTCCATCTGCCCGAACTCTTCGCCGGGCGCGGGGAGTTCGACGTAGACCACATCGCCCAGTTCGCCCTGAGCGTAGTCCGTGATCCCGATCAAGACCTCGCCGTCGACGTCGGTTTCCCGCACGTATTCGTGCTCGGGCGTGTATCTGAGGTCTTCCGGAATGTCCGACATGCGTACCTTGCCTTGCTTCGGATCGAGCGTCTCTGGGGGTGGCGGCGTGGGGACTATATCCGAGCCGCGAGCCGGGCGTCAAGCAACGCCGACACCCGTGTCGACACTAGTCGCCCGAAGCGAGTCTCCGCCGGGCTTTGCGATCCTTTCTGATCCGCTTCCGCGCGTCCCTCGCGCTCTCGCCCGGGTGTCGCTCGACGACGTCGACCCCTCCCATGCAGACGAGACCGCTGAGGCGGATGACGGGCGCATCCCGGGCCGGCGGCGTGACGGGCTCGGGCATCGTCACGCCCCCCATGAGCGCGATGCCGCCCCACTCGACGCGGACCCCCGGAGGGACGACGATGTCCACGCCTCCCATGAGCGCGAGGAGGCGGACGGAGACCGTCTCGGTCGCGAACGCCGCCTGCCGAAAATCGAGATCCGTACCTCCCATCACGGTGACGGCGGTGAGCTGGCGGGGAGGAACCCAACTGCCCTTGCGCTCGGTCGCTCCCCAGATCGAGACGATGAGGTCGTGCTCCTGGACGGGTCGCGCCGGATCCACCGGCACGGAGGCGGCCGGCGAGGGCTCGGGTACCGCCGGGCGGGTTTCGCTCCGGAGTGCGGGCAGGTCTCGCTCGAGCGCTGCCAGTTCCGCCCGGGTACGCGCGGCGTACGCGATGTCCAGCCGGCGCTCCAGTTCGGTCGTATTCATGGCGTCGCGCGCGAAGTGTGCGCAGAGACGGTCCACCGTCGCCTGCCGCTCCTCCGGCGACAACGCCCTCTCTTGGCTGTCCGTCATCTCCTCCTCGCCGTCTGGCCGGCCTGATTCTCACGCAAGGTGGCGGGGCTAGCAAGGCAAAAAAACTTGCCGCACGGGCGAGCGCACGGCATCATGGCGCACAGCAGGTGTTTTTCGTGCCCTGTCCGTGAACCCTTTGGAAGGAGGTGATCTAGTGTCTGCAGGATGTAGAACCGGGTCTGACTCGGCACGGGCAAGCGATCGCCTCGAGGCAGCGTAACCGGTCCTGAACCGGTGGCGCTCGAGACATGCGCCGACCTGAAAGCTGCGGTGCCTCGCCGGCGTCGCGTCGAGTCAGGTTTCGGTTGAGACAAGAGCCGGCCGCGGGTTTCACGCTCGCGGCCGGCTTCCTTTTCATCCCCCCTCCCCTCTGAGAATGTCGTTATTCAGCAAATACACCGGAGCCGGCAACGACTTCGTTATCGTGCGCGGCGAAGAACTGGGGCTCCGGGATGCGGGGGCCCTGGCCGCCACGCTGTGCCCCCGCGCGACGGGCGTCGGCGTGGATGGGTTGATCACGGTCCGCAGCCTGAGCGAAGAGGTCGTCCGCCTCCGGTTCTTCAATCGCGACGGCTCCGAGTTTTCAACCTGCGGGAACGGGTCGCGTTGCGCGGCGCGCTACGCGGTGGACCGGGGGCTCGTGCCCCCCGACCACATCCTCGCGACGGACGACGGTGAGATCCTGGCGCGGGTGCGGGAAGACGGAGTGGCGCTGGAGTACGCGCTCGACGCCCGCGTGGAACGCGAAATGCGCGTGCCCGTCGGACGCGGGCCGCAGGGGGAACGGGACGCCTGGCTGGTGCGGATGGGGACGGCGCACCTCGTGGTCCCCGTCGCGTCCGTGGATGTGGAGGACTTCGACGATCTCTGCCGACCGCTGCGGTGGCGGGAGGATGTCGGCCCGGGAGGAGCGAACGTGCACCTTGTTGCCCGCGACGGAGGGACGACGGTCATCCGCACCTTCGAACGGGGCGTGGAAGGAGAGACGCTCGCCTGCGGCAGCGGCTGCATGGCGGTGGCGTTCGCACTCCGGGCCGCGGGCGAGGCCGGGGACCGGGTCGAGTTCCTCGTCCGCTCCGGGGCCGCGTTGACGGTGGAGTTCCTCGAGGCGGGACGGATCCGCCTCAGCGGGCCGGCGGTGTTCATCTTCGATGGCGTCTTCCCCGAAGCCACGCCCTGACCGGGAGGCGTCCGCGGTGGCGGCATCGCTGCTGGAGTGGTTCGACGCGCGGCGGCGGGACGACGTCGCGTGGCGCGGAGAGCGCGACCCCTATGCGATCCTCGTGGCCGAGGTCATGGCCCAGCAGACCCGCGTGGAGACGGCGGCGCCGTACCATCGGCGGTTCATGGATCGCTTTCCCGACGTGCAGACGCTCGCGGAAGCGGAAGAGGACGAGGTCCTCGGCCTCTGGGAGGGATTGGGTTACTACGCGCGCGCCCGCAACCTGCGGCGGGCGGCGCAGCGCGTGGTATCGGAGTACGGCGGACGGATCCCGCGGGCCATCTCGGAGCTGCTGACGCTTCCGGGAGTGGGCCCGTACACGGCCGGCGCCGTAGCCAGCGTCGCGTTCGGGCTGCCGGAACCCGCGGTCGATGGGAACGCACGTCGCGTCTTGTCGCGCCTGGGCGATCTCGAGACGGCCTCCCCCGCCGAGCTTGACCGGGCCGCGCGGACCCTCCTCGGCGAGGCCTCGGAGCGGCCCGGCGATGTGAACCAGGCGCTGATGGACGTTGGGAGCGCGGTCTGTACGCCGCGCCGCCCGCGGTGCGGAGCGTGCCCGCTATCGAGTCGATGTCTGGCGCTGCGACGGGGCACGATCGGGCAGCGGCCCCCGAGGAAGCGGGGCGTTCGATCGCCCGAGCGGGTCGAGGCGGCAGCCGTGGTCCGCCGCGACGGGCGGGTACTCGTGCTGCGGCGACCGTCGGACGGGCTCCTCGGCGGTCTGTGGGACTTCCCTTCCGTCGCGCTGTCGCCTCCGACCCCTCCCGCCGCGGCGCTCGCGAGAGCCCTCCGGGAGCGGTTCGGTCTCGACTGTCGCGTGGGCGAGGAGATTCGCGAGCTGCGGCATACGTTCAGCCACTTCCGCCTGCGGCTCGCGGTGCACCGGGCCCGGTGGCGATCCGGTGACGTCGCGCGGCGGCGGCCGCACCGCTGGGTGGGCCCCGCGGAATTCGGCGATCTCGCGTTTCCCGCCTATCTCCGGCGGCTGATCGATGAGGACATCTCCCCGAGAAAGGCGAGGTAGGCGCGGATCGTAAGATGCGCCGCCGCGTGGTGCGAGGCGGGAAGATCCCCGTAGACCGCGGCCCGGATCCGCGCCGGGGTCCGGGCGCCGGCCTCCAGCGCCCGTCGAACGGACGCCACCCGCCGCAGCCGGTGCGTGCGGCATTCTTCGAGGCGCGCGAGCGCGTCGTCGACGGGTGGACCGTGTCCCGGGAGCAGGCGCTCGGGACGGAAGGACGTGAGGCGCGCGAGACTCGCGAGGTAGGCCTCCACGGACCCGTCCGGGTGGGCGATCATGGTACTCCCTTCTCCGAGTACGAGGTCCCCCGTGAAGAGGGCGCGCGAGGGCTCGAGCAGGTAGCAAAAGTGGTCCGCGGAATGACCGGGCGTCGCGATCGCCCTCAGGCGGAACCCCCCTCCGAGCTCCAGAGCCTCGTCATCCGCCACCGCTCGGCCCGGCAACTCCACGAGGTCGAGGGTGGCGGAGGAGGCGCGGAGTTCGCCCCAGCGGGCGGCGGCGTCCGCCGCGGACGCCGCGTGGTCCGCGTGTGCGTGCGTCAGACAGACCGCCGCCACGGGTCTTCCCGCGATCACGTCATCGACGCGGCCGAGGTGCGCTTCGTCCTGCGGCCCGGGGTCCAGAACGATCAGCGGCCCGCTTCCGATCACGTACGTCTGCGTACCGGTCAGAGTGAGGGGGCCCGGGTTGTCGGCGCGAACCGCCGTGATGCTCGGTCCGTGACGGGCGACGTGGTTCCGGGACGCGACACCGGAGGTCACTGGACGTCGTCGTAGCCGGGGTCCCCGGGAGCGAGCGGCGTCACCCCCTCCTCACCGACGCTGAGTCTGACGAGCGCGGGCTCCACATGCACGTCGCTGAGCGCCTTCATGGCCTCCTCGAGCGACGGGTAGCCGGCGAGGCGCTCGATCGTCCTTGCCGTCGGGAACATCATGGGCAGCCGGCCAGCGGAGAAGCGCCGCAGGGCCGCGGCGGGCGTCGTCCACATGGCCGCCTCGTGTTCCGGCGTGAGACGCACGCGACCCGGTCGCTCCTCCAGCGAGAGGAGGAAGAAACGGGTGTCGAACCGCAGCGCCGCACCGCGCGGCGTGATCCAGCGGGCGAAGTACACGATGCGCGTGGACGAAAAGTCGAGCTCGAGACGCTCCGCCACCTGCGAGAATCGGGCGCCTTCCGCGAGCAGCGCCCGGCGGGCCTCGCCCAGGTCGTCCAATCCGATGCCGCGCAGCGGCGCCGGCATGATCCCCGTTTCCTCGAACAGTTCCCGCAACGCCGCCACGCACGCCGAGGCTTCGCCGACACCGGGGAGGCGGTCCGCCCACGTCGCGCGAGCGTCGTCCGCGTCGATCGCGCCGCCCGGAAAGGCCCACGCCCCCGCTCCAAACCTGGCGGCGCCAGGCCGCTGAAGCAGGAGGAACTCCACCCCGGAGCGCGCCTGCGTCGCGACGACGACGGTCGCGGCCGGCCGCGGAATCGCGGCGCTCAAATTCCGCTTGCCACCCGGGCGATGACGAGCAGGATCCCCAGCAGCAGGAAGGCGATCGGCAGGGCCGCGGCGAGCAGCCATGCCGCAAAGGCTCTTCCAGTCGTGGTCCGGTGCGCTTCGCGCAGGCCGATCACGGTGAGCACGACGCCCCAGATGCCGGCCACCCAGCCGCCGATGAACGGGACGACGGCGAATACGCCGGGGCCGCATGCATAACAGATGGTGCGAACCGTTGCCGTGAGGCTTCGACGCCCGGGAACCAGCATCAGCACGAACACATGCAGGACCAGACTCGCGATGATGAGGTACAGGACCGCCCAGAAGGGGGCGAGGAAGAAATCGGCCAGCCTGCCGATGTAGCCGGCGGTGTCCGAACCATCCGGCAGGGCGACGTTCATGATCTCGGCGAGCGTCTCCACGAGACCCGGTTGCGTCGTCGGCAACAACGCACCCCAGGTTAGCGAGAGCGCGGCTGCGAGGACGCTGACCAGGAGATAGTAGAGGACCGGGCGCACCGCGGCGCGATCGAAGGGCCCGTCGGCAAAGAAGGCGCCGGGCTCGAACACGCTCCGGCGCCACGTCTCGATGAAGTTCAGCGGGAAGGCCACGGCCGGATCCTCCCACGCCGGCAGGTTGACCTTTCCCGCGCCCGCCGCGTCGCCCGTGCGCTCTTCCCCGGATGTGGCCGCGACCGCTCCGCAGAATGGACACCGGTCGAACGCAGCGCTCGCGTGCCCGCACATCGCGCACGTCACCATCGGGTTCGCGACGCGGCTCAGTCCAGGATGCGCAGCGGCATGACGAGGCAGAGATAGTCGGGTTCGCCACTCGCGGGAGAGAAGGTCGCCGCTCGTTCCGGCGCCTTGAACGTCATTCGAACATCTTCCTCCGGCATGTGACGCAGCACCTCGAGGAGGTACGTCGCATTGAAACCGATCTGGATGTCCTCGCCCTCGTAGTCCAGCGACAGCGCATCCTCGGCCTCCCCGAGGTCCGGTGTCTGAACCTTGAACCCGAGGTCGCCGGCCTTGAAGGAGAGCCGCACCCGCCTCGTCGAATCGTCCGCCATTACCGCGACGCGCCGCACCGCCGTCTCAAGGGCCGCCCGGTTCAAGGTCGCAACCTTGTCGTTGTCCTTCGGGATGACCTGTTCGTAGTTCGGATACGGCCCC
This sequence comes from Candidatus Palauibacter australiensis, assembly GCA_026705295.1. Classification (NCBI taxonomy): domain Bacteria; kingdom Pseudomonadati; phylum Gemmatimonadota; class Gemmatimonadia; order Candidatus Palauibacterales; family Candidatus Palauibacteraceae; genus Candidatus Palauibacter; species Candidatus Palauibacter australiensis. The sequence continues at coordinate 11,033 of JAPPBA010000072.1, read as the reverse complement.
TCAATGAGCGAAGTGAAGACCTCGCGATCCTCCGACCGGAAAGCCAGGTGGTTCTCCGAGCGCGCGATCCGAAGCACGGTGTCGGCCGGATACAGTTTCTGCACCTGGTTCAGCGCTTTGGGCGGAATGATGAGATCCACCTCCGCCGGCGACCCGCTGACGTCCAGCTCGCGTGACATCTTCGCGAGCCGGTGGCCGTTCGTTGCGACCATCACCGTCGACGCGTCGCGCAACTGCCACAGAATCCCGTTCAGAATCGGTCGGCTGTCCTCCGTGGAAACGGCAAAACTCGTCCGCTCGATCAGCGTCTGCAGCTCGCCGGCGGACATCTCCCAGCCACCGGCGAAATCGACCTCCGGGAAATCCGGGAACTCGTCCGGGGCCTGACCGTAAAGGCGGAACTTGCTCCGGCCGCACTCGATGTCCACCCCGGTCGCGGCCGCGCCGCGATCTCCGCCCGCCGCCGCGAACTTCACGGGTGCATCGTCGAGTACGCGCGAGATTTCCAAGAGCTGTCTCGCGGGCAGTGCCACGACCCCCGCTTCGGAGATGTCGGCCGGCACCGACAACGAGACGAAGATGGACATGTCCGTGCCGCTGAGCCGGACGGCATCGTCCTCCGCATGGATCAGGATGTTCGAGAGAACCGGGAGAGCAGCTCGCGTAGGGACGGCGGCGGCGCTCGCCGCCAGCCCCGTCTGGAGTGCCTCTCGGGTGATCGAGAATCTCATTTCAACTCCGGCGGTATCGGTTCGGGTTTTCCACCGTGGGTTCTACGGTTGCGTATGATATATGTATCAACGGAGTAGTAGTAGAGCCTGTCGAAGTGTCGAAACGTCGGGGTTCCCCGCGTTTCTTGCGGGCTCGGACGCTGCGCCCGCTGTCGACACGCGGACACGGGTGTCGAAGCTCCGGCGAAACATCGGCGCCGCCACGAAGAGCATGCGCCCACTGGTGTGCGTGGGGAGCAAGTCTTCATCCGGTTTTGCACAGGGTAATGGACGAACGTGATATCACGTTCGAAACAGCTCTTGCTGCAGCTGGCCGACGCGGCCGCGAAGCGCGGGATCCGATGCCATGTCCGCCTCGACCTTGTTGACGGAGTGGATGACGGTCGAGTGATTCCTGCCGCCGAAGAGGTGGCCGATGTCGGAGTAGGGCAGGTCGAGATGTGTCTTGATGAGGTACATCGCGACCTGTCGCGGAACGGTCACCGTCCGCTTCCGCCTTTTCGACATGAGTGCCTCTACGGAGACGCCCCAGGAGGCGGCGATGTGGGCACGGACCTCCTCGGCGGACACTTCGATCACCTGCTCGTCGGCCTCGCTGCCCTCGGGCCCGAGGGCGTCGCGCGCCATGTCGAGTGAGATCTCGCGTCGAGTGAGCGAGCTGAAGGCGAGAAGCTTGATGAGGGCCCCCTCGAGTTGCCGGACGGAGGTACGCCGACTCCGCGCCACGTACTCGATGACGTCGTCGCCGATTTCGATTCCGTCCTCATCGGCCTTCTTGCGCAGGATGGCGGAACGTGTCTCCAGGTCGGGGGGCTGGATGTCGGTGACGAGGCCCCACTCGAAACGGGAAACGAGACGTTCCTGGAGCCCGGGGATGTCCTGCGGGGGCCGGTCGCTCGTGATGACGATCTGTTTCTTGGCGTCGTAGAGCGCGTTGAACGTGTGGAAGAACTCCTCCTGCGTCCCTTCCTTGTTGGCGATGAAGTGGACGTCGTCGATGAGGAGAACGTCGATACGGCGATAGCGCTCGCGGAACAGCGCGGTCTGCCCGGTCCGGATTGCATCGATCATCTCGTTGGTGAACTGCTCGGAGGGGACGTAGGCGACCTGGCAATCCGGGAGCCGGTCGAGAATCGTGTTTCCGATGGCATGCATGAGGTGGGTCTTGCCGAGGCCGGTGCCGCCCCAGATGAAGAGGGGGTTGTACGTCGTAGCCGGAGCGGCGGCCACACGATCGGATGCCGCGGCGGCGAGTTCGTTGCTGCCGCCGATAACGAAGCGCGCAAAGGTGTAGCGTTCGTTCAGCGCCGCGGCTGCCGGAAGGCCGCCGCGATTCGGCGTCCGCGAAGCCAGCGCATGACCCGGGTCGCCGGGGTAGGGTTCCGTGATTTCCGGGAAGTCGAGGCGCTCCTCGGCTCCCTTGTGTTCGAAACGGAGTCGGAGCCTCGCACCGAGCTCTCGCTCGGAGATGTCCCGGAGGAGAGTCCCGTACTTATCCTCGACCCACTCCACCGCAAACCTCGTCGGGGCGGAAACGACGAGCGTATCGTCCGAGAGAGAAACGGCCTCGGTCGATCCGAGCCAGGTGCGATAGGTCTGCTCCGGGAGCACGAGCTTCGCAGATGCGCGAATCTTGATCCAGGCCTCGTGTGCAGTCAGCTCCATCCGTGGCGCGCCGGCATGAGGAAAAAGGCGGTGGGATAGGGGTCCTGATCTTAGGCGAATCCGCTGGCGAGTGTCAACGAACGGAAACGCCTCGCGACGGGCGGTGCGCCTCGTCGGCAGGAGGGCGGTGCGGGCTCCGGCACCGACGGGCTGAATTGACACTATCCCGCATCAGGTCTAGACTTCCGGGCTGGCCTCGAAAGCCTGTGAAATGACCGGAAAGCCTCGGGTGATGTGAGATGGGGAAGCCCACATACAGCAAGCCAACCAACAGGAAGCGCGTTCGCGATCATGGATTCCGAGCGCGTATGAAGACGAAGGCGGGCCGCCGCACGCTGTCGCGCCGCAGAAGGAAGGGTCGACGTCGGCTCACCGTCAGTGACGCGTTCCGTCGCAAGCGACGAAGCCGCTAGCGGGCCTCCCCCGGGGGGCTTTCGACGGCCCCGCGCGGCTCGGCTGCGCACAGCGCGGGAGATTCGCCGGACCATCCGTACGGGCCGTTGCCGCCGGGATCGCATCGTGGACGTGTTCTTCGCGCCGTCGCCCTCGGGCCGCTCCAGAGTCGGAGTCGTGACGCCTCGCCACGGGCGCGGCGCGGTCGCGCGAAATCTCGTACGCCGGCGTCTGACCGAGATCGCCCGCATCCACATTTTGCCTGCCCTTGAGACCCGCCGGCTCGAGCTGGACCTGGTCGTGAGAGCGAAACCGGCCGCCTATGACGCCTCGTACCAGAGGCTTCGAGTGACGTTGATGGACTCGCTGGAGACCGTATGCGCAGAATGATCATCGGAGCGATTCGCGGCTACCAGCTCGTCGTTTCTCCCTGGTTGCCGCCCGCCTGCAGGTACGAACCGAGTTGTTCGGAGTACGCGTTGACCGCGGTGCGGCGATTCGGCGCCGCCCGGGGGAGCTGGCTGTGCGTTCGGCGCCTGCTTCGCTGTCATCCGTTCGGGTCGTGCGGCTACGACCCGGTTCCCGCCCGGAAGCGCTGAATGGAACGCCGTCTGCTCCTGGCCATCGCGCTGATGGTCGGCGTGATGATCCTCTCGAACGTGTTCTTTCCGCCGACCGAAAGACCGCTTGAACCGGTGTCGGCCGACAGCGTGGAGACACCGGAAGCCACGGACGTGGCGGACGAGATAAGCCGTCTTTCCGCCGAGGAAAGGGCCGCTCGGGACGTGGCGGCGGTTCTGGCCGAAGCCGAGGCGACACCCGCCGAAGCGGAGGAGACGGAGGAAGCCGCTCCCGCGGCGCGCGCGAGCGCGATCGTCATGGTCCGATCGGAACTGTACGAGTACCGGTTCGACACGCGGGGCGCGCGACTCGTGGGCGCGACGATGCTCGCGCACCAGAACTTCGCCGAGGGCGGGCATGGCGGCCGCAATGTCGAACTGGTGCGGCCCGACGACTCGATCCTGACGTACGCGCTCACGCTGCGGGGCGACACGGTTTCGCTCGGCTCGATCGCCTTCACTGCGTCGACATCCGCGCTGGAGGTGAGGGATGGGCCCGCGGAACTGCGTTTCGAGGCCGCGATCGGCGAGGTCACCTTCGATGTCTCGTATCGCTTCCACCCGGACGATTACCGGATCGACGTAAGCGGCGGGCTGCGCGGCCTGGGGGACGTGGGGCACGTCGTTCTCGTGGGCCTCGGTCGCGGGATCGAGCGAAACGAGGCCGTACCCCGGGAGGACCAGGCGGCGATGTCGCTCGTCACCCGGAGCCGCTCCGGCCAGATTGCGGCCGAGCGGCTGGACCGCGTGGACGACGGCGAGGCGAGGCCGGCCTCCGGCGGGCCGTTCAGTTGGGCCGCATCGAAATCGAAGTACTGGCTGGCCGCCGTCGTCGCGCCGCCGGGAGGGCCGGGCATCGGGGGCGTAATGCTGCGGGGCGTGCCCGAGGAGGACGCGGCGGAGATGCAGGCCGCGCTGCCGGTACCCGCCGGCAGCACCGGCTTCGAGTACGCCGCGTACATCGGGCCGCAGGACTTCGCGCGGCTGCAGGCCGTGGGGCAGGAACTCCACAACGTGAACCCCGTCGGCTGGCGCTGGCTCCGGTGGTTCACCCGGCCGTTCGGGAACCTGATCGTCGCGATCCTGATCTGGATGCACGAGTCGTTCTCGCTGGCGTACGGCTGGGTCCTGATCCTGTTCGGCGTCGGATCGCGGATCATCCTGTCGCCGCTGTTCCACATCTCAGGACGCGCGCAGATGAAGCAGATGGCGCTGCAGCCGGAGATCAAGAAGCTGCAGGAGCGGTACAAGGGTGATCCGCAGCGCCTGCAGCAGGAGCAGGTGAAGCTCTTTCGGGAACACGGGGTCAACCCGCTGGGCGGCTGTCTGCCCATGTTCCTGCCCCTCCCGATCCTGATCACGCTGTTCTTCGTGTTCCAGAACACGATCGAGTTTCGCGGCGTGCCCTTCCTGTGGCTGTCGGATCTCTCCCTCAGGGATCCCCTCTTCATCGTGCCCGTCCTGATGGGCGGATCGATGCTGCTGCTGAACTGGATCACGCAGCGGGGCATGCAGACGAACGCGCAGATGAAGATGATATCCTACGTGTTGCCGGTCGTCTTCACGTTCTTCTTCGCGAACTTCGCGGCCGGGTTGAACCTGTATTACACGGCCTCCAACATCATGTCGCTGCCGCAGCAGATGTACCTCTCGCGAGAACGCAGAAAGGCGCAACCGGCGCCCTCCCGGAAACAGGAGTAGCGCCGCGGCGCGCCAACGAGGCGCCGCGCCGTCACCGTACGTGGGAGATGGCAAGCCCGATCAGGCGCTCGGACTGCCGGAGGAACTGCTCCGCACGGGAAGGACCGAACCCGAGGAGCAATCCGACCCGCGTTCCTTGCGCCAGCGCGGCCCCGATTTCCGCCGCGATGGCGGGCTCCCACGCCAGTTCCGCCCAGCCGAAGTAGTCGACCGAAGCGTGAAAGCGCGCGCGCCCGCCGGGTGCGGACTCCCAGGCGGCGCCCGCGCGCAACGAAAGGGGTTCGAAGTCGGGGGTGGCGCGCAGCAGCACTCCCGGACCTCCGTAGACGGTGAGGCCCGATACCGGAGATCCCTGGAGCATGACTTCCAACCCCTCGCGGCTCGTGCTGATGGGACGGGCGCCGGTGTCCAGGAGAAACTCGTCCCCGAGGTGCGAGCTCAGATGATAGAGTTCGGCACGAGCCGCCACCGCCCCGAAACGCGCGCGTAAAAGCACTCCGATTCGGTAGTGCACTTCGATGAGCGCCTGATCCGGACCTCCGAGGTCGAAGCGGGAAAACGCCCCTCCGTGAATCGCTCCCGCGTACTCCACCTCCCCGTCGGGGTCGCGCCGGATCCAGAACCCGAGGCGGTCACCGATGTCGGCGAGGGCAATGCCGTCGCGGAGGGAATCGCGCGTCGCGCTCAACAGCGCGAGACGATGTACGGGCTCGAGGGGGGAGCCCGCCGGCGTGCGGAAAGGGTGGCCGTTTCCGTCCCGGATTCCGATTGCGGCGCCGCCTCCCTGCCCGGCAAGAGGGCATACCGCGGTGACGGGCGCCGTCAGGAGGAGGACGCAGGCCACGAGGCCGCGCACGTGCAGCGTCCAGACACGCACGGCCCGGACGCGGTCCACGATGCGCTCGACCTTCAAGCGGCGCGCTGACACCTCGGGCAGAGTATGGTCTTCCGGCCGGTCACGCGGAGGGAGGTCAACGCATGTCGGCACCGCGGGCACGAGCCGCCCGACGAGCGTGAGTTGATCAGCCACCCCGGATCGGAATGGGCGGCGCTCCAGTGCAGCGTGGCCCGCCTCAGGACCCGCTTCAGGTAGCGGTGAAGCCGATCGAGCTGGTCCGGCTCCAACTGAGCGACCCGAAGGTCGGGACGTACGCCGGCCTGGAAGCAGATTTCGTCCGCATAGTCGTTGCCGATCCCGGCAATCGCCTTCTGGTTGAGGAGAAAGCCCTTGATGCTGGAACGCGTATTCCGCTGCGCAAGTGCCTCAAAGCGCGCAAGAGTCAGGTCGTCGCTCAGCGGGTCCACCCCGAGGCTCTGGAGCGATCCCTTCTCGTTGAACTCGCTCCCCGCCACGGCTTGAACCGTGCCCTGGGAGCCCGACGACGAGAACCGGAGTTCCCTGCCGGCCGCAAACTGGAACCGGATGCGAGTTCGGTCCGTCGGAGGCGCGGTCTGGGATTCGAGGCGCAGGAGGCCGTCATCCCCCATGTCGAACATGAGGCTGTAATCGGAACGGAAGCGGAGGACGACGTAGCGACCGTGGCGTTCAACGGAATCCACGGCGTGGTTCTCAAGATGATTCTCGACGATATCGCGCTCGATGGAAGCGACTTCGGGGTCGTCGATTCGGATTATGGAGATCGTCTTGCCGGTTGTGTAACCGGCAATGCGCTCGATCATTCGCTCAACATCGGGAAGCTCTATCATTGCATCACGGCTCCGGTAGGCAAGACTGGGTGCACATAGACCGTACCCCCGTACGAAAAAAAGGTGCCCCGTGCTTCATGGACGGTGAAGAAAAGGAACTCGAACGAGTATCGCGGCCGGGTCTCAACCCTGCATCAAAGACGGAACGAGACGCCGGCCCGCCACGGGGACAGCAAGTGCCGTAATATTATGTTATATAATGAGTTAGCGTATTCACGCCGAGTGTTCGGGGCCGCCGGATGTGTGTCGAAACCAGGCGGATATTCTCTCCTGAACGGACGCCGCCGCCTGCGCGGGATCCGGAGCGTTGCGGATGGGTCGTCCCATGACGATGTAGTCGGCCCCGGCCTCGAAGGCGGACTCTACATCCACGGTCCGTTTCTGATCATCGGTACCGGCGTCCATCGCCGCGCGGATACCGGGGACGACGATGCGAAACCGGGGAGAAACCGCAGGGCGAACTCGAGCGGCCTCGTGGCCGGAACTGATGACGCCGGCGCAGCCGATGCTCTCCGCCCGACGGGCCCGGGAGAGGACGACGGCCCCGATGTCGGCTTCAAAGCCAAGGTCCTCCATGTCCGCCCGGTCGAGACTCGTTAGCACCGTCACAGCCAGGATTCCAAGGTCGCCCGCAGCGGCGTCGCAGGCCGCACGGAGGATCGCATCGTTGCCGTGCACTGTGACGAAATCCACGTCCCGGGTTCGGAGTTGTCGGACGGCGGAGCGGACGGTCTGAGGGACATCGAAGAGTTTGAGATCGGCAAACACCTTCTTGTCTCTGGAGCGAAGCCAGTCGGCCAGCTCGAAGTATCCTCCCGAAAGGAAGAGTTCCAGGCCGATCTTGTAGAAGGAAACGGTATCGGCCAGCGCGTCGACGGTTTGTCGCGCTTCCGAGGCAGTCGGAACGTCCAGCGCAAGGATCAGCCGATCGGTCGCGGGGATCGTCGTGGAGATCGGCGGCCTCCCGAAGTTGTTGCCGTTGCGAGCCCCGGCGGTCGGAGTTCCGCTCGGTCTTCGTGACCACCGTTGACACGGGAGCCGGCTCGTGGCGAAGTGGAGGACGAAGCTCTTCTCCGGCGCGCGTGCCTGCAAGAGGCAGACCGTCGATGTCGGGCCATCGTTTCACGTGAAACGCCCCGTTCGTTCAGGCGTGCACGGCCGGGCTCGTCCACAACCGTCATCAGATGTTTCACGTGAAACACCAGGTCCGCGGGCCTGACAATACCGCGCGTCGGCGTCGAGAGCGGACACCACACGCAGTCGCCCGCGTCACGAGAGCGCCATATATTTTGGGAAGTCTCACAGGAGCGGACGTTCAGCAGCGCGACGCCCCTCTTGTCGCGCTCGATCGTCACCGGATTAGTTCGTTACGAGGCATATGCTTACAGTGCGTGTCCGTTCACGTCGCCGGGTGCGGCGATCAACGAGGGGTGGATTGATTTGGGTCGGGTGATCGCGATTGCAAATCAGAAGGGCGGGGTCGGCAAGACCACCACGGCGATCAACCTGGGCGCCTCGCTGGCGATCGCGGAGCGCAACACGCTCGTCATCGATTGCGACCCGCAGGGGAACGCGACGTCCGGCTTCGGGCTGCGCAAGGACGGAGGTGTACCCAGTGTGTACGACTGCCTCGTAAACGGACAACCCCTTCAGGCAGCCGTGCGGCCGGAAGTTCACTTCCCGTGCCTCTCCGTGGTCTCTGCGAGTCGGGACCTGACCGGCGCCGAAGTTGAACTGATCGACCGATCGGATCGCCAGCGAATCCTCGGCCGGAAGATAGAGGCGCTCCGCGATGACTTCGAGTATATCCTCATCGACTCACCGCCGTCTCTCGGGCTCCTCACGCTGAACGCACTGGCCGCTGCGGACGCCGTGCTCATCCCGATTCAGTGTGAGTTCTATGCGTTGGAAGGGCTTAGCCAGCTCCTGAACACCGTGCGGCTGGTGCAACGCAGCATCAACCCGGAACTCGAGATCGAGGGGGTGCTGCTGACGATGTACGATTCACGCCTCAACCTCGCCAAACAGGTGGCCGCCGAGGCGCGTGAGTACTTCGGAGGCAAGGTCTTCGATACGATGATCCCGCGGAACATTCGGCTCGCCGAGGCCCCGAGTTTTGGAGAGCCGATCGCTCTGTACGATGTCCTGTCGAGTGGGGCCCGCGGATACCTGAGCCTGGCTCGCGAACTGATCGACCGGCACAGGGGCCCGTAGGTTGCCCCGGAACGACCGCCGTCTCGGCAAGGGGCTTGCGGCCCTGTTGGGCGAAAACCTCGGGACGGAACGCGCAGCGGCGGAGGCGGAGATTCCGGTCGACGCCATCCAGGCGAATCCGTTCCAGCCTCGTAGCGACTTCGATCCGGCCCGCCTCGCGGAACTCGCGGACTCCATCCGCGAGAACGGCTTGCTCCAACCTGTCGTCGTCAGGCCTGTGGGAGAGGTGTTCGAGATCGTCGTGGGCGAGCGGCGATTCCGGGCGATTCAGAGTCTCGGCTGGACGTCGGTTCCGGCTCTGGTCCGGACGATCGACGATGAGCAGATGCTGGTCGTCGCGCTGGTCGAGAATCTGCAACGTCATGACCTGTCAGTACTTGAAGAAGCTAAAGGGTATCGTCGACTTATGCGGGACTTCGGTCTGACGCAGGAAGAGGTCGGACGGCATGTGGGGCGGGACAGGTCGACCGTGGCAAACGCTCTTCGACTGCTCGCCCTGCCCGGGGCAGTGCTGGGCTTGCTCGCCAAGGGGGAGCTGTCTGCGGGCCATGGCCGCGCCCTCCTGGGGTTGTCCGCACCTGAGGAGCAAACCCGCGTCGCGCTGGAGGCGGTGGAGCAGGGGTGGTCCGTCAGGGAGACGGAACGCCGGGTCCGCCAGGACCGCGCGGCGCCACGGGGGCGGCGGACGACCCGGGGGAAGAAGACGACAGGGGCGGGCGATCCCGTGGTGAGGCGCGCGGAACTCGGGCTGGAACGAGGGTTTGGAACCCAGGTGCGGATCCGGACGCGGTCGGATGGAGCAGGCGAGGTCGTCGTGCGTTTCCATGATACGGATGATTTTCTGCGGCTCGTGGCCCTGATGGGAGGGGATGAGCTCGCCTCGGAGCTTCGCGAATGACCATTCTCCGGCGATGGACACTGCAGTTGGTCCGACGGGATGGCCGGCAGGTACGATCCCTGCCGCTCAGCCGCACACGGCTGCTTCTCCCGGTGGCGGGTACGATCATCGGCTTGTTCGGCCTGGGGTTTCTGGGAGGCCTCCTGACGGCTTGGCGCACCGAGTCCAGTCGCGTGCTTGAGCTGGAGGCGGAACTCGCGACGCTCGAGAGCGAGCGCGAAAGGATGAACCAGCTCGCGGCCCGTTTGAACGAACTCGAGGAAGAGTTCGGCTTCCTTCAGGCTGCGGTAACCGTTGGTCGGCCTGCCGAATCCCCGCCGGTGAACGTCGTCCTCAGGGGAGGTGTGGAGGTCAGTTCACCGACCTCGGCAGAGGCGACGACCCCTGCCTGGCCTCTCACGCAGCGCGGCTTCATTACCCGTCACTACGGTTTGCGTCCTGCCGATTCGCCCGAAGGACACCCGGGATTGGACATCGCGGTTCCGACGGGGTCGTACGTGCGGGCGATTCAGGCGGGAAGGGTCGAGGAGGCGGGCGAAGACCCGATCTATGGAAAATTTCTGCGGATTGCGCACGCCGACGGGCTAACGTCATTGTATGGCCACAACGCCTGGCTGTTCGCCGAGGCCGGCGACGCGGTGGAGCGACTCGAGGTCATCGCCCTCACGGGAAACACGGGACGATCCTCGGCTCCGCATCTACACCTGGAACTGGCCCGGAACGGCGCACTATTGGACCCCCTCTCGCTGGTGGCGGACCACAGCGGTCAGGACAACACGGGAGCCCCGGCGGAGAGGCAACCGGAGTAAGGATTGGAGCGAAATGGCTAGAGATTCTCGACATGGCGGGCAGACCCGTGAGCTAAGCGACGTGGTTTCGGTCGTCGCGCCCGGGATGACGATCCTCGGCGACGTGATGTGCGATGGCACGGTCCGGGTTGAAGGCAAGATCGAAGGATCGGTCAAGGCGACGAAATCCGTGGTCGTCGGCAAGGACGGACGTATTACCGGCGATATCGATACGCAGGACGTCGTGATAGCCGGCACCGTGGTGGGGACCGTTGTCGGAGCCAGTCGCGTGGAACTGCAGGAAACCTGCAGAATC
>JAPPBA010000071.1 GCA_026705295.1 Candidatus Palauibacter australiensis | reverse complement strand
AGGTCGATCCCCCTTAGGACGGGGAGGAGACCGCCATTCGGGCTCGGAAAGGTCCGCTCGAGTCCCGCCGCCCGCACCGCGGACGGCGCCTCTCCCCCGCGACCCGCCGTCATTCGTGCCGGATGGCGTCGACCGGCGCGAGCGCCGCGGCCTTTCGCGCCGGATAAATGGTGGCCAGGTAGGAGATGAGCAGCGATCCGAGGATGATCAGGGTGACATCGAGCGGCGCGAGCGAGATCGGCAGCCGGTCGATGAAGTACACGTCGCTCGGCAGAGCGATGAACTCGTAGCGGGTCAGCGCCCAGGCGAGGATGGCGCCGAGCACGGCCCCCAGGGTCGTACCGACGACGCCGATGAAGAGCCCCATGTTCGTGAAGACCCTCCCGACGCTGCCGGCCGACACCCCCATCGAGCGGAGAATGCCGATCTCGCGCGTGCGGTCCGCGACCATCATCACCAGCGTCGAGACGATGTTGAACGAAGCGACGAGGACGATGAGGATGAGGACGACGGCCATGCCGAGCTTCTCGAGCCGGAGCGCCGAGAAGAGGCTCTGGTTGAGTTCCTGCCAGCCCTCCACCCGGTAGGGCCAGCCGAGCGCCTCCTCCAGCCGCGCGGACACCTCGGTCGCCTCCCACGGGTCGCTCACGTCGAACTCGATCCCGGTCACGGCGTCGCCGAGTCCGAGGAGCGACTGGGCTTCCGCGATCGGGGCCATCACCAGTTCGTCGTCGTACTGGTAGAGTCCGGTCTGGAAGATCCCGGTGACCTCGAAGCGCTCGAGCGCGGGCGAAAACCCGATGGCGGAGAGCGGTGCGTTCTGAGTCGATACCGCGGTGAGGAGCTTGCCCTGATAGAGGCCGAGCTTCTGCGCGAGCCCGCGGCCCGCCACGAGGCCGGGGTGGCCGGACTCGGTCGGCCCGAAGGGCGGCTCCCCGATGATGAGGTGTTCCATGAGTCCCGCGACCCGCATCCCCTCGGGATCGTCCGGGATGCCGCGCAGGACCACGGACTGGTTGTAGTTGTCGCCCGCGTTGAGCACGACCTCGGTGAAGACGAACGGGGAGGCCGCGATCACATCGGGGTCCTGTCGGACACGGCCCAGCACCGTCTCCCAATCCTCCATCTTGAAGCCGCTGTCGAGTTCCATCACGTGCGCGTGCGGACCGCCGCTGAGGATCCGGTCTCTCAGGCTCTCCTGGAGGCCGTTGAGGACGCCGATCACGACGATGAGGGCCATCACGCCGACGGCGACGCCTCCCACCGCGAGACTCGAGATGAAGGCGACGAGCCTCGAGTCCTTCTCGTCCACGGTGCCGGCGCCCGCGAGGGGCCGCCAAGGCCGGCGGAGGAAGCGGCCGACGGCGCGGAACACTCCGAAGGCGGACATGCGACGCCCGGTCCCCCGCAGATAGCGCCGGGCGACGAAACGCTCGAAGCGCCCCCGCCCTCCGCTCACGACTGTCCCTCCTCGGGACGGAGGATGGGGAAGAGGACAACGTCACGAATCGAAGTCTGCCCCGTCATCAACATCACGAGGCGGTCGACCCCGAGCCCGAACCCGCCCGTGGGCGGCAGCCCGTATTCAAGGGCCCGCACGTAGTCCTCGTCGATCTCCATCGCCTCCTGGTCGCCGGCCTCCCTCAGGCGTTGTTGCGCCGCGAACCGGTTCCACTGGTCCTCCGGGTCGTTGAGTTCGCTGAACGCGTTCACGAGCTCGAAGCCGCACACGATGACCTCGAACCGCTCCGCGAACTCCGGCTCGCCCCGCTTCGGTTTTGCGAGCGGGCTCATCTCGATCGGGTGACCGTACACGAAGACGGGATCCGTGATCCGGTCTTCGACCCGCTCCGAGAACAGCGTGTCGAGCAGCTGCACGCGGGAGAGCTCGTCCGCGTCGACGCGCCCGGTCTTCCTTGCCAGGGCGCGGAGGTCCTCCTCCGGGGCCTCCCGCGGATCGAGTCCGGTGGCCTCCGAGAAGGCCTCGTCCCAGCGGACCCGGGCCCAGGGGGCGGCGAGGTCGACGACCGCCCCGTCGTATTCGAAGCGCGTCGTCCCCATCACCTCCCGCGCGACGTCGCCGATCATCGTCTCGGTGAGCCCCATCACATCTTCATAGTCGGCGAACGCGAAGTACAACTCGAGCATCGTGAACTCGGGGTTGTGCGTACGGTCGATCCCCTCGTTCCGAAAATCGTGTCCGATCTCGTATACGCGGTCGAGATTCCCGACGATGAGCCGCTTCAGGTAGAGTTCATCCGCGATCCGCAGGAACATCTTCCGGTCGAGCCGGTGGTGGTACGTGGAGAAGGGCCGGGCGAGCGCGCCGCCGTAGAGCGGTTGCAGGATCGGAGTCTCCACCTCGAGGAACCCGCGCGCGTCGAGCCAACGGCGGAGTTCCGTGACGATTCTTGCCCGGATCCGGAACACCTCGCGGACCTCCGGGTTCACCGCCAGATCCGCATAGCGCTGCCGATAGCGCGAGGCCTGGTCGCTGAACCCGCTGTGCACGACCCGCCGTCCATCCTCGGCGACTTCCTCCTTCCCGAACGGGAGTGGACGGAGGGTCTTGGTCAGGAGGTCCAGCGATTCGGCGCGAACCGTGACTTCGCCGCGCCGGGTCCGGAAGACGGGTCCCCCGACGCCGATCCAGTCCCCGAGGTCGAGCAGGTCCATGAGCGCGGAGCCCTCTTCGCCCAGGAGGTTGCGCCGCAGGTGGATCTGCAACCGTCCGTCGCGGTCCCCGATATGCGCGAAGGCGCTCCCGCCCAGATCGCGGTAGGAGAGGATGCGGCCCGCGACCCGAACCCCCTCGAGTTCGGGAGGATCCCCGCCGTCCGTTGCCCCGGCGGCCGCCGCTTCCGCCTCCTCGAAGGCCGCGAAGGCCTCGCGCAGCCCGTGGGAACGGTCGAAGGCGTGCCCGTACGGGTCGACGCCGAGTTCGCGCAGCCGGACGAGTTTCGCAAAGCGGTCCCTTAGGGGCTTCGGCCGCTCGCGCGACGCGTACCAGCAGGCGGGGCAGACGCCGTCCCGGAGTCCCGGAAAGGCGGAGCCGCAGGGGGGGCAGATCACCAGCCCGTCTTGTCGGATTCCCTTCATGCGCCCGTCTTGCCGGATTCCTGGAGAAACGCCTGGATGAATCCGTCGATCTCGCCGTCGAGCACGGCGTCGACGTTGCCGACCTCGAGATTCGTCCGGTGGTCCTTGACCATCTTGTAAGGCTGCAGGACGTAGGACCGGATCTGCCGGCCCCATTCGATTCGCGTCTTCGCCCCCTCCAGTTCGGCCCGGCGCGCTTCCCGTTCCTCGACGGCCCG
>JAPPBA010000070.1 GCA_026705295.1 Candidatus Palauibacter australiensis | reverse complement strand
AGAAGTACCGGTCTTCAACGCCTTCGCCGTCATCCCCGGCAGCGCCGAGCCCGAGGAGTACGTGATCCTCGGAGGCCACTTCGACTCGTGGGATGGCTCGGATGGCGCGCTCGACAACGGCACCGGCGCCGTCGCGATCATGGAGGCGATGCGCATCCTCAAGCACGCCGTCCCGAACCCCCGCCGCACGATCATCGGCGCCCTCTGGAACGGCGAGGAGCAGGGCCTGAACGGCTCACGTGCCTTCGTCGAGGACCATCCCGAGATCCTCGAGCGCACCCACACCGTGTTCAACGTCGATCACGGGAACGGCCCGGTCACCTTCATCCCCATGCAGGGCTTCGCCGGCGCCGCGGGGCGCTTCGGCGAGTGGCTCGCGAAGATCCCGAGCGAGCTGTCCGATCTCGTCACGCTCGAGGTCCCGGGGATGCCCGAGTCGGGCGGGACGGACCACGCCTCCTTCCTGTGCGCGGGAGTGCCCGCCTTCAGCTTCCACGTCGGCACCGGCCGCAGCGAGATGAACATCGCCGACAACCGCTGGGACACGAGCACCTACACCTGGCACACCAACCGCGACACCTTCGACAAGATCGTCTACGAGGACCTGCGCGACGACGCCGTGATGACCGCGATGTTCGCCTACCTCGCCTCCGAGGACGTGGAGCCGATGCCCCGTGCCCGGCGCACCATGCCACCCGGCACCCAGTGGCCCGACTGCCGCCCCCCGGCGCGCAGTTCCGGGCCATCCTGACGGCTGGCACGCGAGCCAAATACTAATCTGACACGAATTAGTACGTGATTAGTACCTGGCGCATGGTCAGCGGGCGCGTGGTGCCTTCGCGTCGAGGTTCAGGGACCAGTTGTTCCACTTGAGGTCGGGCGAAGCGCCCAGGGATCGGTAGAAGCCCTCGGCCGTGCGGTTCCCGTCCATGACGGTCCAGATCACTTCGGCCGCGTCGATGGACTCGGCGTGCGAAATCACCGCCGCCATCAAGGCCTTCCCCGCCCCGGCGTCGCGCGCACTCTCTTCGACGAACAGCTCCTTGAGCACAACCTTCGGCCGCAGCGTATAGGTCCACGGAATCGTGTAGACCACAGCCATCCCGACGAGATCATCGCCCTGCTCGGCCACGAACGCCGTGAAGAGACGGTCGTCCCCGAACCCATGCTCCAGCACGCTCTCCCGCGTCACCGCAAAGTCGTCGATGTACTCCTCGAACCGCGCAAGCCCCCGCATGAGTTCAAGCAACCGATCCACATCCCGTTTCTCCGCCAGTCTGACGCGCATGCGAAGGCACCCGTCCTTGAGGAAAGCGTTGGAGTAAGTCGACCACCCGCGGCCCGATCGCCCGGCAGGTCTGCCCCCGCGAGCGGGCGAAGCCCCCGCGAGCCCCCCGACCATCCCACACCGGCACCTGAGCCCCAAAAAAAAGGAAGTGCCCGGGAGAATTTGGCCAGCGAAGGGGAGCGAAGCTCCACGAGCGCCCGAATTCTCGCGGGCGCAGGTTTGACTTCCGAAGGAAGGAAAGCATGCGCCCGGGAGAATTCGAATCCCCAACCTCCTGATCCGTAGTCAGGTGCTCTATCCAGTTGAGCTACGGGCGCTCGGAGCCGGCCGTCCGGCGACCGGCGATGTCATGCTGCATGCCCAGGAGAGGATTCGAACCTCCACGTCCGTAATAGGACACTAGCCCCTCAAGCTAGCGCGTCTGCCAGTTCCGCCACCTGGGCCTGAAATGCTCGGGGGGGGAGTCGAACCCCCACGGGAGTTTAATCCCACAGGATCCTGAATCCTGCGCGTCTGCCATTTCCGCCACCCGAGCCCGCGCCCCCGAACCCTCCGGTCCGGAGCCGCCCCCGAGAACCGGTGCCTCTGGCTCAGCCGGGACGAGTGCGCCCGACAGGATTCGAACCTGTGACCTCTTGCTCCGGAGGCAAGCGCTCTATCCAGGCTGAGCTACGGGCGCAGACACGAAACGCGCCGCCGGAAGAGGCGACGCGCCGTGCGTGAGAAACTAACGAGCCCGGAGCGTAACGTCTACCTTGAACCGTCGACCCTACTCCTTGAAGAGGTCGGAGTGGCTGCCGGTGCGGATCAAGTGCAGTTCGCCACCCCTGATACGGTAGATGACGAGCCAGTCCGGTTCGACGTGCGCCCTCCCGGTAGCCCTTCCAAATGCCCCGCAGCGGATGGTCGCGATGGCGCGCGGACAACGGCTCCTGCTCGATCAGCGACGCCAACAATATCCGCAGCTTGCCAAGGTCCTTGCCACGCTTCCTGGCTTTCTTGACGTCGCGTTTGAACCGCACCGAGCGAACTGGGGTGAGCAAGTCAGATGTCGAGGTCCCGGAACAACTCCTGAGCGCTACCGAAATGCCGGCCCTTGCCCTCGTCAAGTTCCTTCATGGCCGCGAGTGTAGACGAATTCGGCACCTGGACGGCGAACGGCAGTCGCTGCTCGTCAGCTACGCGTAGCAGCAACAACCTGATCGCGTCGGACATGGTCAGGCCCATGGCCGTGAGCGCCTCGGTAGCGCGTGCTTTGGTGTCGCTGTCGATCCGGGCGCGCACAACGGTGTCGGTGCTCATCTGGCCTCCTGTTCTGACGTAGCTCTATTGTAGCTACGTGACATGGCCATAGCAAGGCACTGACCTTGCCGCTCGAGGTCGTCTCAGGACGATCCGGATGAGGTGGCGGCCGTGTCGTCGATCGCGTCGATGACGAGGTTGAGCAGGCCGTCGATCGCGCCGCCGGGGATCCAGCGCGCCACCACGACGAGGTCGTTCACCGGGTCGCAGTAAATCATGTTCGTGCCGTTGCCGAGGTGGGCCCACGCCTCCGCGGGCGCGCTCGGATAGCGCTTGTCCCCTTCGTCGTCCCCGACGTTGAGCATGAAGTTCATGAACCCGTAGGAACCGTTCGCCGGACCCGGCGTCGTCGCGAGGTCGAACCATTCCTCGGAAAGGAGTTGCCGGTCCCCCCACGTCCCGCGCCGCAGGGTGAAGAGGCCGAAGCGCGCCTGGTCGCGGGCGCTGATGAACATGCCGCCGCCCCAGTGGCCGCCGCCGCTCACCGACTGCACGCGGCGCCCGTCGATCGTGACCCAGGAGTTCTCGTAGCCGTTCCAGCGCCAGGTCGGGGAGGCGTCGATCGGTCCCATCACGCGTTCATGCAGGACCTCGGGCAGCGGGCGCCGCACGACGCTCATCGCGGCGAGCGCGAGGAGGTTCACCCGCGTGTCGTTGTACTCGTACACCGTGCCGGACGGGTGGCGCGCCCGCGTCATCCACGTGTCGGGGTCGCCGCTGGGACGGTCGGCCCAGTCCGGCTTGCCCCACAGCGTGCCCTCCCAGTCGGACGTCTGCCGCAGAAGGTCGTCCCACGTGATCGTGCGGTTGTGCTCGGACTCGAACATCGTCGTCGGGTCGGGCTTCCCGAAGCCGACGCGGTCCACGCCCGGCTCCCCGTCGCCCGGGGGCACGTCGACCGGGGCCATGTACTCGCGTACGGTGTCATCGAGCGAGCTGATCAGCCCCTCGTCCCACGCGAGTCCCACGGACGTCGAGAGGAACGACTTGGTCACGCTGTACGTCATGTCGACGCGCTTCGTGTCCCCCCACTCCGCGACGATATAGCCGTGGCGCACGATCATCCCCGCCGGCCCACCCCGCACGTTGAAGGGGCCGATCCCCTCCCCGAGCGGTTCGCGGCCGAAGCTCCGGCTGTGCTGGAACTCCCGGTCGCGCGCCTGGCTCGTCTCGTGCTCGAGGGCGTATTCGACCGCCGCCTGGACGCCCGCCGCGCTCATCCCGACCTGCTCTGGAGTGCGCGTCTCCCACGCGTCCCCCCGCGCCGGCACATACTGGCCGACCACAACCTCCGGAAACGCGACCGCCGCAGAAACCGCAACAAGACCAGCCCAAAGCACGCCACGGCGCGTGCGAATCATGCTACGCATGAGAACCTCCTGATTCAGACCGAGTACGGGTGGCATCGTAACGACTGGCACCGCCCCGGTACACGGGTACTGGACGCCGGGCGATCAAGCACGGTTCCTTGAGCTAGGGCCGGCGCCGCCACCTTACGATCAGCCGGCGTACCCAGCGGATCGAGACGCTTGAGCCGACCGCGAGTACGCTCGCCAGCAGGTCGAACCCGATGTCGAACAGGTCGAACGTGCGGCTGGGCACGAAGAACTGGATGCACTCGTCGATCACGCCGACCGCCGTCGTCGCGGCGATGGCCAGCACGGCCGGCACCGGGACGCGCCTTCCGTGGACCTTCCGCTCCACCAGCGCCTCGTGGATGATGAGCGCCAGTACCGCGTACTCGATGAGATGGGAACGCTCCGCGGCATCGATGCCGCGGGCGAAGCCGATGATCGCAATCGCCGCGACGCCCAGCGCGAAACCGACCTCCACGCCGCGCGACCCCTCCCTCAGCCCCTGCACCAGGATCGCAATCCCGATCAGGAACATGCCGGCGCTGAACATGGTCGGCGTGAGTTCGAGCAGCCCGCTCTCGCGCAACGCGTCGGCCAGCGTCCGCGCCAGATCGGCCGTCGCGTAGATCGCCACGACCACGGCCAGCGCCCAGATCCACAGGCGCCTTTCCCGTTTGGACGAGAACTCCGGCATCGGCATCTCCATCCCGGCTCGTGTGAATGGCCACCCCGTGAACCATCGCGCAACGAGCCATATGATTAGAAAGTGACGACCTGAGACGCTGAACCGCGGGGGAAGTTTCGATGAAGGTAACCATGATTCGAGCAACGGTCGCGGTCGCGCTAGTTGCCGCGGTGTCGATCCCGGTCGCGCGGGCGCAGGATGGCGGCGCCGTGCCGCGCACGCCGGACGGCCGGCCGGACCTGCAGGGGAACTGGACGAACGGGACGATCACGCCCATCGAGCGGCCGCAGGGGTTCGAGCCCGTGCTCACCCCCGAGCAGGTCGCTCAGATCGAGGGCGGCAGGCAGGAGTGCATCGAGGCTCACTCGGGATCCAGCGATCCGGACCGTGACGCGCCGGCGGAGGGCGGCATCGCCATCGGGTGCGACTTCATCCTGGAGGCGGCGGCCGGCGGCACCGGCGGCTACAACCTCTTCTACCTGGACCGGGGAGATCAGGTCGCCGTGGTGAACGGAGAACCGCGCAGTTCCCTCCTCATGATTCCGGAGGACGGCCGCATCCCCGCCCGCACCGCCGAGGCGCAGCAGCGGCTCGGCCAGCTCATGGCCGTCCGCGGCCGGCACGGGGAGTACGACAACCCCGAGAACCGGCCCCTCTCCGAGCGCTGCGTCGTCTCGTTCGGGTCCAACGCCGGTCCTCCGATGCTCCCCAACTACTTCTACAACAACAACTACACGATCGTGCAGACTCCCGACCACGTCGCGATCATGACCGAGATGGTGCACGACACCCGCATCATCCCGATCGGCGTCGCGCCCTACGCCGGAGAGGCCGACGCGACCGGCGCCCCGCCATCTTTCCCGGACGCGATCCGGCCCTGGTTCGGGGATTCCCGCGGCTGGTGGGAGGACGACACGCTCGTCATCGAGACGTCGAAGCTCAACCCGCAGCAGCTCACCGCCTACCGCGAGTTCTTCGGCGCGAGTCCGAACATGAAGATCACGGAACGGCTCACGCGCGTGGACGCGAACACGATCAACTACGAGTTCCTGATCGACGACCCGGACACGTGGGAGACCCCGTGGGGCGGCGAGGTTCCGTTCGTGAAGATGGACGACCTCCTCTACGAATACGCCTGCCACGAGGCGAACTACGCGCTGGAGAACGTGCTGCGCGGCGCGCGCGCGCAGGAGCGCGAGAACCGGTAAGGCGCGAGCCGACCCCTGAGAAGCGAGGCGAAGCGGCGGGCGGAACGTGGAGGCGGAGGGGGGAGAATGCGCCGTCAGGGAGTCGAACCCCGAACCTACTGATTAAGAGTCAGTTGCTCTGCCAATTGAGCTAACGGCGCCTACAGCTTCAAAGCTCTCGTTCGCGGGCTCGGCGGGCAAACTGCGCAGGCCGCGAAATGGAGCCGAGGGGATTCGAACCCCTGACCTCTGCAATGCCATTGCAGCGCTCTCCCAGCTGAGCTACGGCCCCGCGCTTCAACTTCCGCTTCACGTGGACGGGCTGTCGTCGCTCCCGCCCTGCCTTCCGTCCAGTACCCCCAAGGGGAATCGAACCCCTATCTCCACCTTGAAAGAGTGGTGTCCTAGCCGTTGGACGATGGGGGCTCGTGCCGCTGTCGTCCCCTTCTGCCACGCGCCCGCCAGGACTCGAACCTGGGACCCCCGGCTTAGAAGGCCGGTGCTCTGATCCAACTGAGCTACGGGCGCCCGTTATCCCGTTATCCCGTTATCCCGTTATCCCGTTCCATGCTGCTCCAAGCTCGCGGCGGGATTTGAACCCGCGACCTCATCCTTACCAAGGATGCGCTCTACCCCTGAGCTACGCGAGCC
>JAPPBA010000069.1 GCA_026705295.1 Candidatus Palauibacter australiensis | reverse complement strand
GAATGTACTTGCGAATAAACTCCCATGCCGAGCGGTCCCCATGCGATGGACCGACCTTGGCGACGCGGATGGCCACGCCGCACGCAAGGAGAGGGTATTGTCCGGAAGTCGAAAAGGGACGCAGCCTCCCAACGGACCGCCGGTTCCGAACCGCGACCCGGCCCGGGCGATCCCGCCGGCGCCCGGCGGACTCCTGACGCGCCGCTCCGCGATCCGCGCCGGGCTGGCCGGTCTGCTCGGGGCGCCCTTCGCGACGTCGCTCGGCGCCTCCACCTCCACGCGACCGCTCGCTCCCGGCCTGCGCTGGAGCGGAAGGCAGGGCGCGCAGCCGGACGACGAGATCGTTCTCGGCGTGTCCGCGGCCTTTTCCGGGCCCTCCCGGGGGCTGGGCACCGAACTGTATCGCGGGGCGATGTCCTGTTTCGGACAGGTCAACGAGCAGGGCGGCGTCAACGGACGCCGGATCGTCCCCAGGCTCTACGACGACGGCTATCAGCCGGATCCGTGCGTAGAAAACACGCTCAAGCTGATGCTGGAGGACGAGGTCTTCCTCCTCTTCGGCTACGTCGGAACTCCCACCGTCACCCGCGTGCTGCCGCTGCTGAAGAAGTTCCAGGACCAGCAGATGTACATCTTCTTCCCCTTCACGGGCGCCCAGCCGCAGCGCGAGCCGCCGTACGGGGAGTTCGCCTTCAACCTGCGCGCCTCCTACGGCCAGGAGACGGCGGGGCTGGTCGACAACTTCATCCGCATCGGGCGACGCCGAATCGCGGTCTTCTACCAGGCCGACGCCTACGGACGCAGCGGATGGGCCGGGGTGAGGGCGGCGCTCGCCCGGCACGGCGAGACGATCGCCGGCGAAGCTACCTACAGGCGGGGTACGCAGTTCACGAGCGTGATGCGGCCGCAGGTCGAGATCCTGCAGGAGGCGTCGCCTGACGCCGTGATCTGCGTGGGGGCCTATGCCGCGTGCGCCGCCTTCGCGCGGGACGCGATGGACCTGGGCCTGCACGTGCCCATCGCGAACCTCTCCTTCGTCGGGAGCGAGAACCTGCTCTCGCTGCTCGAGGGGGCGAGCCGGGACGACCCGGCCTACTACACGCCGTGGCTCGTGAACTCGCAGGTCGTGCCCAGCTACGAAGACACCTCGATCCCGGCCGTGCCCGAGTACCGGGACCAGATGGACCGCTACGATCCCCAGGTGCCGGAGGAGCTGGTGGTGGAGCCGTACGACCCGTTCCCGTACAGCTTCACCAGCCTCGAGGGATTCCTGGACGCGAAGCTGCTCACGGAGATCCTGCGCCGGATCGACGGCACCCCCGAGCGCGGCAAGCTGAACGACGCCGTCTTCTCGGTGCGGAACTACGACCTCGGGATCGGCGAGATGGTGTCGTTCGCGCCCGACCGCCGGCAGGGGCTCCAGAGCGTCTACTACACGGTCGTCGAGGATGGCCGCTTCGTCACGCTCGCGGACTGGGAAGCCAAGTTCGGCCTGACGGCCACAGGTGACGAGGCCTCGTGAGCCAGCCGGAAACGCACGAGATCAGGATCAAGAGGCTCTTCCGCAAGACGCGCTTCGGTATCTTCGTGCTCTTCGGGGCCATCGTATTCTCCACCTCCACGCTCTCCATCCTGACCATCTCCAGCCAGCTGTCGGAGGAGTACGAGAGCAACAGCGCGAACATCGCCAAGAACATCGCCGACTCGAGCGTCGACATCCTGCTCAACCGGAATCTCGCCACGCTGCAGTCGCTCATCGACCAGTTCGTGGAGATCCAGAGCATCCGGTACATCTACATCACGAGCGACACGGGCGAGATCCTGACCCACACCTTCGTGCCGGGTGTCCCCGAGGTGATCCGCGAAAGCGACCCGCACGCGACCGAGCCGATCGAGCGCAGCCTGCCGGGGATGGGGGATTTCGTCGAGGTCGGGAGCCCGATCCTGGCCGGCCAGGCCGGCACCGTGCACGTGGGGATGGACCTCGACCTCGTGCGGCTCAAGATCCAGCGCGCCACGGGCAACCAGGTCTACCTCATCTGCATCATCCTGATTGTCGGTATCCTGGGCTCGATCTGGTTCGTGAAGCTCGCGGTCACCCCGCTGGAAGAACTGCTCTCCTACGTGGTGGGGCTGGCGCGCCGCGATGCGGACGCGCTGAACGATGCGAAGGTCCTGGCGCGCGATGACGAGATCGGGGAGATGGCGCGCCTCATGCTGCATGCCGTGAAGGGCAAGGCGTCGGGCGCCGCGTCGAATCCGGGTTCGGGAACGGACTGACGTGTCCGCCGAAGGGTGGAAGGCGCCGCGGGTCGCGATCGCCTTCTTCTGCACGGTCCTGCAGGTCTGCTTCGGGACCGTCTACGCCTGGAGCTTCTTCCAGACGATGCTCGTCCGGCAGGCGGGCT
>JAPPBA010000068.1 GCA_026705295.1 Candidatus Palauibacter australiensis | reverse complement strand
ACCCGGTGTATCTCGGCGTGATCCCCGCGAACCGCAGCGGTGCCCGCGACCTCAAGGTCTACGCCGACCACCTCTTCTTCACCGGGGACGGGGCCGGCGCGCACGGTCTCGTCGTCTTCGACCTCACCCGCCTGCGCGACGTGCCGAGTCCCCCGGTTGAGTTCGCGCCCGACCTCCGCTGGGACGGGATCGGGAGCGCCCACAACCTCATCATCGACACCGGCGCGGGCACCGCCTTTACCGTCTCCACGAGCGGAGACGGGCACACCTGCGGCGGCGGCCTCGTGATGATCGATATCCGCCAGCCGCTCGCGCCCGAGTTCGCCGGCTGCTACACGGACACCGAGGGGCTCATCTTCCAGGGGCGGACGCACGACGCGCAGTGCCTCGTGTACGACGGGCCCGACACGGACTACCGGGGCCGGGAACTGTGCTTCGCGTCGAACGAGACGGCGCTCCGGATCGTCGACGTCACGGACAAGTCGAACCCGCGCCCGATCTCGGCCGCCGCGTACCCCGGCGTCGCGTACATTCACCAGGGGTGGCTGAGCGACGACCGGCGCTACTTCTTCCTGGACGACGAACTCGACGAACTCGTCGGCACGACGGACCGGACGAAGACGATCGTGTGGGACGTGACCGATCTCGATGATCCCGTCGTGATCGCGGACTACTACGGACCCAACAACGCGACGGACCACAATCTCTACGTGAAGGGTGACCGGATGTACCAGGCCAACTACCAGGCCGGGTTCCGCGTCATCGACATCAGCGACCCCGAGAACCTGCGGGAGGTCGGGCACTTCGACACCACGCCGTACGGAGCCGATCCTCCCGGTTTCAACGGGGCGTGGACCGCCTTCCCCTACTTCGAGAGCGGGACCGTGCTCGTGACGAGCATGCTCGAAGGCGTCTTCCTCCTCAAACCGAGGCGAACCGAACTCGTCCCCTGACGGCGGACCCAACTGCAACGGAGATCGGATGACGGAAAACGGATGCATCGTTCACTGCGGCGGCGACGGCCCGCTGCTCGTTCGGAGTCCCCTCCGCGTACGCACGGCGGGGGCGGAAGACGGTATCGCCAAGCCGAAGGCCGCCCTGTGCCGCTGCGGGGAGTCGGCGAACAAGCCGTTCTGCGACGGGGCGCACCGCGACATCGAGTTCCGGGCCTCCGGGACGATCGACACGAGCCGCGCGACGTCGGAGCCGGGGCCGGAGTCGGAATCGGGGTCGGAGGCAGCGTCCGGGGAGGAGGTCGGGGAAGCGGTCGTCACGGCGCACGCGAACGGTCCGTTGCACTTCGACGGTGTCGTGGAGATCAGCGGAGAAGGGCACGAGGGGTCCGCCCGCTTCCTGCAGCCGTGGCTCTGCCGCTGCGGCGCGTCGAACAACAAGCCGTTCTGCGACGGGGCCCACAAGGAGATCGCGTTCGAGGCTGAGGGGCTGTAGCACCCCATGGCCGGGCCGGAGTCGCTCGCCTTCCATCCTCTCCTGTACGTCGCGTGGGCCGACGGGGAACTCGCGGCCGAAGAGCTCGCCATGCTGCGCGGGCACCTGCGCGAGGCGGGGCTTCCCGAGGGAGCCCTCGCCGCGTGGCTCGACCCCGGCGCGCCCCCCTCGGCGGAGCGGCTCCTCCACCTCCTCGATGAAGTGCGGCGGCGGGCGGCGGAGGTCTCGCCCGAGCGCAGGCGATCCCTCACCGAACTCGGCATCGCGATCGCCGAGGCCGACGGCGAGCACCCCACGCGGGAGGAACGCGCGGCCATCCTCCGCATCGAGGAGGCGCTGTGCCTGGGCGGTCCAGACGCCGTGGCGACGCTCTTCGACCCGGCGCGACCGATCGCGCCGCTTCCCGACGTCCGGCCCCGCTTCGACGCCGGCGCGATGGCGCGCTTCCTCGCCGGCCCCGCGCCGGAGACCCGGAAACGCGTGTGTGCGGTGCTGTCGGACGGCCGGTTCAAGCCAACGACCGGCCTCTCGACGGCCGACTACCGCGCGCGGGTCTCGGAGTGGTGCCGCGCGCTTGCCGACGAGGGACTCGGGGCCCTCAGCTACCCCGCGGAGTTCGGGGGTGGGGAAGACCCCGCGGCCTTCATCGCCACCTTCGAGACGCTCGCCTTCTTCGACCTCAGCCTGCTCACGAAGTTCGGCGTCCAGTTCGGGCTCTTCGGCGGCAGCATCCACCAGCTCGGGTCGCGGCGACACCACGAGAAGTACCTGAGGGACGCGGGCACGCTGGCGCTCCCGGGGTGTTTCGCGATGAGCGAGACGCTGCACGGGTCCAACGTCCAGGACATTCAGACGACGGCTGTGTACGACGACGGGACGCGGGAGATCGTGGTCCACACTCCCGTTCCGGGAGCGCGCAAGGACTACATCGGGAACGCCGCGCGGGACGGCCGCCTCGCCACCGTGTTCGCGCAACTCGAGGTCGAAGGGGAAGGGCGCGGCGTGCACGCGATCCTCGTCCCCATCCGCGGCGAGGACGGAGGGCCGCTGCCCGGCGTGACGATCGAGGACTGCGGCGAGAAGCTCGGCCTGAACGGCGTGGACAACGGACGCCTCCACTTCGATCGCGTGCGCGTGCCGCGGGGAAACCTCCTCGACCGCTTCGCCTCCATCGACGATCAGGGGGCCTATCGGAGTCCGATCGCGAGCCCGGCCCGGCGTTTCTTCACCATGCTCGGCACGCTCGTGAGCGGCCGCGTGGCCGTCGCGAGCGCGGCGCTCAGCGCGACGAAGGTCGCCCTCACGATCGCGGTCCGGTATGGGGCGCGGCGCCGGCAGTTCGGTCCGCCGGGCGAGGCCGAGCGCATTCTGCTCGACTATCCCGCCCACCAGCGGCGACTGCTCCCGCGCCTCGCCACGACGTACGCGCTCAATTTCGCCCTCCACGATCTGCAGGCGGAGTACGTGGCCGCGGTGACTGCGGAAGGGGAACCGGGGGACTCCGGCGAATCGGAGGTCGGGGATCCGGCGCGCCGGCGACGCCTCGAGGCTACCGCGGCCGGCCTCAAGGCCTGCGCCTCGTGGCACGCGACGGACACCATCCAGACCTGCCGGGAGTCGTGCGGGGGGCGCGGCTACCTCGCGCACAACCGCTTCGCGGCGCTCAAGGCGGACAGCGACGTGTTCACGACCTTCGAGGGTGACAACACCGTCCTCATGCAGCTCGTGGCGAAGGATCTCCTCACGGGCTTCCGCCAGCAGTTCGGCGATCTCGGCGCGCTCGGCATCGCGCGCTTCGCCGCCGGCCGCGCGCGGCGCGCGATCGCCGAGCGCAACTGGATCATCTCACGGAAGACGAGCGAAGCCCACCTGCGTGACCCCGGGTTCCACGACGCGGTTCTCGATGCCCGCCGCTCGGATCTCGTTCTTTCCCTGGCCCGGAGGGTCCGGCACCGGGTCGCGCGCAGGATGACCTCGTTCGATGCCCTCACGGACTGCCAGCATCACGCGCTCACGGCCGCACGGGCCCACGTCGAGTGCGAGGTCCTGCGCTCGATGACCGCGGCCGAGGGGCGGACGCCGAGTTCCGGCGTCGCCGAGTGGCTCGAGCGCCTGCGCTGCCTCTACGCGCTCGCCACGATCGAGCGCGAGGCGGCGTGGTTCCTGGAGCAGGGCTATCTGGATCCGCCCAAGAGCAAGGCCATCCGCCGCACCGTGACCGCGCTCTGCGCCGAAATCCGTCCCCAGGCTCTCCCCCTCGTCAACGCCTTCGAAGTCCCCCGATCCAGTCTCGAAGGCTCCATCGGCCTCTGACGCGACGACCGGCCCGCGCGGCGGCTCGTTCAGCTCGCGGGGGGTTCCGGACGCAGGAGCTGAGCGGCGAGGTTGAGGGCGTCGGTCGGCCAGTAGGGCTTCGGGCGAGGGCGCCGGACGCCGGGTCGGTCCGCTTCGGGGCGGCAGCGGAGGATCGGCCCGGTCCAGCGCGCGGGCACGGCCTCCAGCCCGTGGACCGCGCCCAGGAGCGCCCCGCAGATCGCGGCGTTCGTGTCGGTGTCGCCGCCCCTCATCACGCTGTCGATCACGCCCTCCTCGAGCGACGGCGCGTGCCGCAGCTGCCACAGCGCGTTGCGGAGCGCGATCAGGACCCAGCCCATGTGCGTCATGTAGTCGTCAGGCGGCCCGGCGGCGGCTGCCTCGACACACGCCCGCACGTCCGGGCAGATCCCCTCCTCGTTCGCCCACGCGGCGATCCGATCGTACAACGCGCGTGGCGTCGGGCCGCGGTCGATGGCGTGCGCGAGCGCCATCGCGAACAGCGCGTTCGCGTCGAGACAGACGCGGTGCGGGTGCGTGAGGCGGGCGTCTTCCCGCGCCCAGCGCGCGACCGCGTCGAGTGGATGGCGGCAGCCGAAGATGCCCAGCGGACCGATGCGCATTAGCGCCCCGTTGGCCTGGCTCTCGCGGCGCGGGTTTCCGAGCAGGCCGGCGCGGATCGTTAGGCCGCAGTCGAACGGGTCCGAGTCGAGCCACTCCCGGTAGGCGCCGTTCGCCGCCTCCGGGTCGTACGCGCCGCGCGCGATCAATGTGCGGGCCAGCGCCAGCGCCATCTCGGAGTCGTCCGTCGGCTGTCCCGCGAGCGTGTCGAACGTGCCCCCATCCTCGAGGTCGCGGACCCCGTCGGGATAGCGGAGGCGGATGTCCTCGGGCGACTGGAACTCGACGAGGCTGCCGAGCGAATCGCCGGCGATCAGGCCGATGAGGCAGCCGCGGGCGCGGTCGAGCTTCGCGTCCTCGCCGCGGGACGTTCCCGCGGGAACGTCGGCGGGCGGCGCGTTCATGCTTCCTCCATGCGCCGGACCATTGCCTTCACGAGGTCCGAATCGGGTTCGACGAAGATCGTTTGGACGCGGTCCGGGGTCACCGTGCCGGGAGGAGACTTCCGCGGCTTGCGCACGTACTTACGGCGGGTCCAGACGACCGGGGCCGTGCGGTTGTGGCGCGCCCCGCTGTGGACCGCCGCCACGGTCGCGGCTTCGAGCAGGTCGCGCCGCGGTGGATTCTCGTCCCTTCGCCCCCAGCGCAGAATCACGTGCGCGCCCGCGGCCTGGGAGGCGTGCAGCCAGATGTCGTCCGGCGCGGAGTGGCGGAAGGTGAGGTCGTCGTTGTCGCGGGCGCCGCGCCCGACCCGGATCTCCAGCCCGCCCGAGGACCGGAGCCGCGTGTAGGGCACCCGGAGATCCGGGCCTTCCGCCCGTCTCCCGCCCGCGCCGGTGCGGATCGGTCTCCCGCCGGCCGCGGTCCACAGGGCGTCCGACGGACCCGACTCGGCGAGCCGCTCGAGGTGAGCGTCGAACTTGGCCGCGCGCTCCCGGGCCGCCGCGATCGCCTCGGGCAGGCGCTCCCGCGCGCGCTCCCGGCGCCCGGCCTCGTCGAAGAAGGCCTCCGCGTTGGCGACCGCATCGCGCGCGGGGTTGAGCGCGATCTCGCGCGGCGCGCCGTCGAAGCCCGGCAGCGTCACGGCGGAGGCGCCCTTCGGCACCTCGTCCTTGCGGGCGAGGAGGATCTGGCCGAGGAGGCGGGGCTCGTCCGGCGGACCGGCCGCGGCCAGTTGCCGCTCGAGCGCGGCGGCCCGGCGCAGGTGCCGCTTCCGGCGCGCCCGGAGGCGCTTCCGGATCTGCGCGGCTTCGTCCCCGTCGTCGTCGTCGGCCGCCGCCGGGAGGGTCTGGAGGGCGGGGGCGGGGCCGCCGCCGGGGGCGAGCAGTTGCGCGGCCGCGGTCAGCAGTCCGGCGGCGGACCCGCTGCCGGCCTGGGCGGGGTGCGGATAGGGCTGGGGGCCCCACGGGCGGTCGAGCACGAAGGCCGGTCGGGGCGGCGCGCCCGGCGCATCGGACCCGGCCGGGCCGCGCTCAAGCGCCGCCGCGAGCGCGTGGAGCGCCCGGTATCGCGCGTACGTCTCCGCCGTATCGGACCCGGCCAGGATCCAGTCGACGTTGAGCGCGCTCGTCCACGCCCACGTCCGCAGCACGGCCCGCCGGCGGTCGGCCTCGTCTCCCGCCAGCACGGCGGCCCATTCCGCCTCCGATGGCGGAGCGGCCACCGCTCGCCGCGCGGACGAAGGCGGCACGTACGGCGCCCCGCGACGCAGCGAGCGGTCGCCCGCATCCCGCGCCAGGAGGGCCGCTTCGATGCGCCACGCCGATCGGGGGTCGCCCCCGGGCCCCTCGGTGCCGGGCCCCCCGGTACCTGACTCCGCCGGACCGGGCTCCGCGCCGGACTCCTCCTCTCGCCGGCAGTGCAGGGCGTTCCGGCCGCGGGTCGGGAGTTCGATCGCGAGCTGCTCCCACGGTCGCCCCGCCCGGTCGCCGAACGTCAGGAGCAGGGCGCGTTCATCCGCCGGCGCCCGCGCGTCCACGAGCGACAGGCGTCCGACCCGCAGCGCCTTTCCCTCCACGCCCGAGGCCGGCGCATCGGCGCCCAGTTCAAGGACGTACCCGTGCAGCGGGTGCAGCATCGCGACGAGCCGCGACCCGTCCTCGAAGGCGAGTTCCACGGCGCGCCGTCCGGATGCCATGCGGAGGCCGGCGATACGGACGCCCCGCCAGCGGTCGAGGATCTCGCGGGCGAGGGCCCGGGCGAGGAGAGAGTCGTATCGGATGGCCATTGCAGGTATATTCGGGACCCCGCGCGATCCCGACAAACTCCGCGATCGAAACGAAACCTCACGTGGACAACCTGCACCCGATCATCCACGCGGCCGGCGCCGAAGGACGCCCCCCCGACTGGGCCGTCATGAGCCCCGCGCGCATCCGCCACGCCGGGCGCGTCGGCAAGTTGATGGGCGACTGGGCGGAAGCCCTCGGACGTGACGCGGCGACGCGGATCCGCTGGCGCGCGGCGGGCCTGCTGCACGACGCGCTCAAGGAAGCAGGCGTGGAAGCGCTGCGTCCCCTCGTTGACGGGACGGAAGAGTGGCCCGACCCGCTCCTCCACGGTCCCGCCTGCGCGAACCGGCTCCGCGCGGCCGGCGTCGATGACGAGCCGCTCCTGCGAGCCATCGCCTTTCACACCACCGGACACCGGGACCTCCGCGCGCTCGGGCAGGCCCTCTACATGGCCGATTTCCTGGAGCCCGGCCGCCTCGCCTCGGGTCGGGAGCGGACCGGCCTGCGCCGCCGCATGCCGGACGACTGGCACGCCGTGCTCGTCGACGTCGCGACCGCGAAAATCGGCGTTCTCATCGACGCCCAGATCCCCGTTTCCGCCGTGACAGCCGGGTTCTGGGAAGCGATCACCGCCCCGCGCTGACCCCGATCTTCGCAAATCCCGAAACGGTTGATTAGATTGATGGGAGTGGCAGACTGCAGGACAGTGTGAGGCAGGGTGGCGGCCGAGCACGGTCGACGGGCGGATGGGAGGACGACGGGAGGCGACAAAGTGCTTTCGAGGTCCAGACGACGGTCCAGGCGGGAAACCCGGCGAGATCCAAACGGTCGCACTCGCTATCGCAGACGGCAGGGTTCCTTCAAACGAGTAGCTTCTGCATTCCGGGGACTGATCACGACGGCGATCCTCATCGGCGCCGGCGCCTTCATCGGTCTCTTCTGGGAGGAATGGAAGGTCGTGCGGCTCGCGGTCCTGGCCGGGGCCGGTCCCGCACCGGCCGCGACCACGGAAGGCGTGGCGGCGGGCACCTTCAACGGTGGTTCCGCGGCGACGGGTTCCGCGACGGGAGAGATTCCCGGCCGGGGGGACCTTACGAATCGCATCAAGGTCGAGGTGCTCAACGGGGCCGGAGAGCGAGGGCTCGCGCGTCAGTTCGCCGACCGACTCCGGCTCCTCGGCTTCGATGTCGTCGCGACCGGTAACGCCGAGCACTTCGACCACGAGGTTACGCACGTCCTGGATCGATCGGGCCGCCTCGGCGCCGCGCTCGCCGTTGCCCGCGAGCTGAGTACGGATTCGATGGCCATCGCCCTCGATCCCGAGCTCTTCCTCGACGCGAGCGTGGTGGTGGGGAGCGATTGGGCGGGCCTGCTCGTGAACCTCGGAAAAGACTGAGCGGCAACAACTTTCCGCCGACGGCGCCAGCTTCCCGCCGACGGCGCCAGCTTCCCGGCGGCAGGCGCTAGCTGTCGCGCGACAGGCGCAGCTGCCCGCACGCGGCGGCGATATCCCGTCCCCGCGGTCTTCTCACCGCATTGCCCACCCCTCGCTCGGCGAGCGCCTCCGAAAAACGCGCGATCCCCTCGGCGGAACTCGGACCCCACTCCGGACGCGACGGGATGGGGTTGAAGGGGATGAGGTTCACGAAGCAGATGAGCCCCCGCGCCAGCTTCGCCAGCGGCGCCGCCAGCGCCGGGTCGTCGTTCACCCCCCGGATGAGCGTATACTCGAAGCTGATGCGCCGGTTCTTGTAGCTCTGGTACGTGCGCAGGGCGTCGAACAGCTCCGGCAGCGGGTAGCGCTTCTCGATCGGCATCAGCTCAAGCCGCAGTTCGTGGGACGGCGCGTGCAGCGAGACGGCGAGTTCGAACGGCTCCGGCCGCCGCGCGAGTTCCAGAATCCCGGGGATGAGTCCCACCGTCGACACGGTGATCCGCCGCGCCCCGAGACCGAACCCTCCGTGCAGGGACGCGAGCGATCCGATGACCCCGTCGAGGTTCGCCAGCGGTTCTCCCATCCCCATGTACACGACGTTGGAGATCGGGCTGGACGCCGGCCGGCCCATCTCCTCGCGAGCCACGCGCAGGGAGTCGCGGTACTGCGCCACGATCTCGGCCGCCCTCAACTGGCGCCGGAACCCGAAGTCGCCGGTGGCGCAGAAGCGGCACGCGAGCGCGCAGCCGGCCTGCGACGAGAGACAGAGCGTGAGGCGGTCGCGCGTCGGGATGAGCACGGACTCGACCCGCTCGCCGTCGTCGAGCCGCCACAGGTGCTTCACCGTCCCGTCCTTCGAGCGGGCGACGTAGTCCGGGTCGATCGGGGTGAGGGAAAAGGCCGTGCCCAGCGCCTCCCGGAGGCCGGCCGGGAGGTTCGTCATCTCGTCGAACGAACGCGCGCCCCGCTCCCAGACCCACTGCTCGACCTGCCGCGCCCGGTACGCCGGCTCTCCGCGCGCGGCGAAGAACGCCGCCAGCCGCTCCCGCCCGCCGTCTCCCGACTCCGCGAGCAGTTCCGTTCGTGTGCTTTCCGTCATCTCCCGCTTCTTGCCGCCGCCGCTTGCTGGCGCCGCCGAAAATCGGCTATCTTTCGCGGCGTTCCGCACTTCTCAGACCCGATTCCGAGCCGATTCCCTTACGCCGCGAGTTCTCCTGACCAAACTATCGCTACCGACCGAACGGCGTGAGCCGGCCTCCCTCGAGACCGCCTTGCGCGACGCCGGCTGCGGGCAGGTCGAGGCCTCGTGGTCCGGACGCGAAGTCCGGGTCATCGGGTGGGTACACCGTCGTCGCGACCTCGGAGGACTCTTCTTCGTCGACCTGCGCGACCGGACCGGCCTGCTTCAGCTCTCCTTCGGACCCGAATGGTCGGATGCCGCCGGCCTCGAGCTTGCGGCGGAGCTGAACCCCGAGGATGTCGTGCAGGCGACCGGCGTCGTCACGCCGCGCCCCGAGCCCAACCCGGACATGCTCACGGGCGAGATCGAGATCCGGGTGTCGAGTCTTGGGCGGGTGTCCGTCTCCGACCCGCTCCCGATCCTCGTCTATCAGCCCCCGGACGAAGAGCTGCCCTCCGAGGAACTGCGACTCAGGCACCGGATTCTGGACCTGCGCCGTCCCGAGATGCAGCGCAACCTGAGGCTCCGGCACGTGGCGACGAACGCGGTGCGCGCCTCGCTGACCGAGCAGGGATTCGTCGAAATCGAGACCCCGCTCCTCACGCGGCAGACGCCGGAGGGGGCGCGGGACTATCTCGTCCCGAGCCGGGTCCACCAGGGCCGGTTCTTCGCCCTTCCGCAGTCGCCGCAGCTCTACAAGCAGCTTCTCATGTGCGCCGGCTTCGACCGCTACTTCCAGATCGCGAAGTGTCTCCGCGACGAGGACCTGCGCGCGGACCGCCAGCCGGAGTTCACCCAGATCGACGTGGAGATGGCGTTCGTCGAGCAGGACGACGTGTTCCGGGCCGCGGAGAAGATGTTCGCGCGCATCTGGCGGGACGGGCTCGAGCGGGACCTCCCCGTGCCCTTCCGGCGCCTGCCCCACGCCGAGGCGATGGAGCGCTACGGCACGGACAAGCCGGACCTCCGCATCCCCTGGGAGATACGGGACTTCACGGACGCGCTCACCGGCATCGGTTTCGGCATCTTCGACGGCGCCGCGCAGGCCGGCGGACGCGTCCGCGGGCTCGTCGTGCCGGGCGGCGCGGCGCTCTCGCGCTCGCGCATCGCCCACTACGACAAGCTCGCGCAGGAGGCCGGCGCGAAGGGCGCCCTGTGGCTCAAGCACACCGCGGACGGCTGGTCCGGTCCGCCCGCGAAGCTCGTCGGCGAGGAGGTCGCGGGTACGCTCGAGGCGGAGTTCGGGGTGGCGGAGGGCGATCTCGCCTTCTTCGTCGCCGGCCGCGACGCGGAGAGTTCGCCCGCCCTCGACCGGCTGCGGCGCGCGGCGGCCCGGGAACTCGGCGCCGTGGACGAGAGCGGCGAGGAGTGGCTCTGGATCACCGAGTTCCCCCTCTACCAGCGGGATCCCGACACCGGCCTCCCCGTTCCGGCCCAGCACGCCTTCACGATGCCGGCGGACCCCGACCCGGAGCGGTTGCGCGAGGATCCGTTCTCCGTGAACGCGGTCGCGTACGACATCGTCTACAACGGGATAGAATTCGGCAGCGGGAGCATCCGTTGCCACCTTCCCGAGGTTCAGCGCGTCATCCTTGAGGCGACGGGGCTCACGCCGGAGGAGGTCGAGGCGCGCTTCGGTTTCCTGCTCGAGGCGTTCCGCTACGGCGTCCCGCCGCACGGAGGGTTCGCGGTCGGCATGGACCGCGTGGTGGCCGAGATGGCCAGCTGCGCGTCGATCCGGGATGTCGTCGCGTTCCCGAAGACCGCGGCGGCCAGAGGCCTGCTCGAGCGGTCACCATCGTCCGTGACTCCGGCCGAACTCGAGGAACTGGGAATCTCCGTGACGGGAGGGACCGGAAGGAGCGGGAATTGAGCGTGGCGACGGAGCGGCGCCTCTCCATCGAGGGGGCCGACCAGCAGTTGCTGGCCGGCGTGAACGACTCGAACCTCACGACGCTGGCCCGTCAATGCGACATCCGCGTCGTCCTCCGGCGCGACGAGATGATCCTCTCCGGACCGCAGGCTGACGTGGATCGCGCCTCCCCCACGGCGCGGCGCATGATCCGCTACGCGCGGCTGCGGCGTCCCTTCGACGCGGTGGATGTCGAGCGTTTTCTCGAAGCGCCCGCTGACGGCGACGGCGGCTCCCGGAAGTCGGACGGCGCCCGGGGCTCCGGCCAGGGAGAGGTCGCGCTGGCGGGGGCCAAGCGCGCGATCCGGCCCAAGTCTCCGGGACAGGACAAGTACCTGGCCGCGATGCGCGAGCGGGACATCGTCGTCGGCATCGGCCCGGCCGGCACCGGAAAGACGTATCTCGCGGTCGCCGCGGCGGTCGAGGCGCTCAACCGGAAGCGGATCCGCCGCATCATCCTCACCCGGCCCGCGGTCGAGGCCGGCGAGGCGCTCGGCTTCCTGCCCGGCGACATCCGCGAGAAGGTCGACCCCTACCTGCGCCCCCTCTACGACGCGCTCGAGGACATGATGCCTCACGACCGCGTCCGCCGCGCGATCGAGGACCGCGTAATCGAGGTCGCCCCGCTCGCGTACATGCGCGGCCGGACGCTCTCCGACGCGTTCCTCATCCTCGACGAGGCGCAGAACGCGACGACCGCCCAGATGAAGATGTTCCTCACCCGGCTCGGGCTGAACTCCAAGACCGTGATCACGGGGGACAAGACGCAGATCGACCTCCCGCGCCCCGAGGATTCCGGACTCCTGGAGATCGAGGAAGTCTTGCGCGACGTGGTCGGGATCGACTTCGTTTACCTGGATGACGCGGATGTCGTCCGGCACCGACTCGTGAAGGAGATCATCCGCGCGTACCGGGAGTCCGAGCGTTGAGTTTCTTCGGTCGCGTCCGAGACTACCTGCGCCCCGTGAACCGGCCGCCGGCCGGCGGCCGACGGGACGCGTGGGTCCACCACGGATTCCGGGCCGGGATGGTCGCCGTCATCGCCCTCGCCGTCCCCCTGATGTTCCCGCAGAGCACGCCGAGCGGGTTCGACGGCATCGACCCCGGCAGCGTCGCCCGCCAGACGATCAACGCGGACTTCGACTTCGACGTACCCAAGGACCCGGACCGACTCCAGGAGCAGCAGGACGACGCGGAGGCCGGGGTGACACCGAGGCTGCGCTTCGAACCCGCGCGCGCGGACAGCAGCGCCGAGCGCGTGAACGCCTTCGTCGCACAGCTCGACTCGGTCGTCCCCGCGGCGGAGGCGCGGGTCGAGGAGGAGGGACTCCCGGCCGCGGCCGGCGCCGCGCTCGTCCGGGACGAAGTCCGGCGGGTCGCGGGCGGGATCGGGATCGACCTCACGGCCGAAGGGGTGATCGACTCGCTCCAGGTCGACTACCTCCTCGACGGGGAGTCGCGCGGCCAGCTCCGCGACGAACTTGAGACGGTCTTCGAGGGACTGCGCGAGGGGGTGATCCGCGAGAGCGAACTTGCGGACATCAGCGCCGCGAACGTCGTCGTACGCGAGGGATCTTCCGGCGACGACCGCGTGCGCGCCGTCGGGGATCTCCTCCGGCTCGGCGACTTCACGCGGGCGGCTCGGGAGGGGGTGGGAGACCGGCTGCCGCCCGGGGGCGCGGCGCTCTTCCAGCAACTCCTCCTCATGGGGCAGCCGACGCTGCGCATCGACCAGGACGCGACCCGGCAGGCGCGCGAGCAGGCCCGCGCCGCGATCCCCCAGGTCGAGGGCTTCGTGCTCGAGGGAGAGCGCATCATCACCGAGAACACGGTGGTGACGGAGGAGGAGTACCGCCGCCTCCTCGCCTACCAGTCCCAGATCCTGGAGCGCGGCGGGACGCGCACGACATCGGACTTCCTGCGCAACGCGGGCATGGTCCTCCTCGTCGTGAGCATGCTCGGGATTCTCGTCTTCGCGACGTTCCGCTTTCGCCGCGACATCTACGAGAACCTCCCAAGCTTCACCGTCCTGCTCGGGCTCGTCGTCATCGTGATGGCGGCGGCCGGCGCCGTGGCCGCCACGCAGGGGTCGCCCGCGCTCGTGCCGGTCGCGCTGGCCGGCCTCCTCGCGGCGGCGCTGTTCGACAGCCTGCTCGGCCTCGTCGTCGTCTCGACGATCACGGGGATCCTCATGGGCCAGCCGCATTTTTCGGGACTCGCGGCCCCCATGGTGACCGTGGCGGGCGGGGTCACGGCGGCGTTCGCGGTCCACACGATCCGCACGCGTTCGCAGAGCTGGGTCCTCGTCATGCTGATCACCGCGGCCTACGTGGGGGCCGGCCTCCTGCTCGTCCTCACGGGCCACTACGCGCTGGGCGAGATGGGGTCGACCGCGGCGCTCGGGTTCCTCAACGCCACCGTGTGCGTCGGACTCGGCGTCGGCATCGGCCTCCCGCTGCTCGAGACCTTCACCGGGCGCACGACGGAGGCGTCGCTGCTCGAACTCTCCGACATGAACCGGCCGCTCCTGAGGCGGCTGGCCCGCGAGGCGCCCGGCACGTACGCCCACTCGATCAACGTGGCGAACCTCGTCGAGGCGGCGTGCGAGGCGATCGGAGCCGACGCCGTCCAGGGCCGGGTGGGGGTCTACTACCACGACATCGGGAAGCTCGAGCGTCCGCAGTACTTCATCGAGAACCAGCCCCGGGGGCTGAACCCGCACGACCACCTCACGCCGTGGCAGAGCGCCGAGATCCTGCGCGACCACGTGCGCCACGGGCTCGTCATGGCCGAGGAGGCGCGGCTGCCCGAGGTCGTGAAGGACTTCATTCGCGAGCACCACGGGACGCAGTTCATCCGCTACTTCCTGGAGAAGGCGCGCGCCCTGGACAGCGTCGCGGAAGTGGACCCGAGCGACTTCGCCTACCCCGGCCCCAAGCCGCAGAGCAGGGAGACGGGCGTGGCGATGCTGGCGGACGCGGTGGAAGCGGCGTCGCGCGTGCTCTCGAACCCGAGTCCCGAGCGCATCCGGGCGCTGATCGACCGCCTCGTGCAGGACCGGATCGACGCCGGCGAACTCGACGACTGCCCGCTCACCTACCGCGACGTTCGCATCGTCAAGCGGGAGTTCGCGCACGTCCTCACGGGGCTCTATCACCACCGCATCGACTACCCGAAACCGACGGCGCCCGGCGAGACGCCCGGCGGCCCGGGCGAGGCGGCTGGCGGCGGGGGGACGGAGAAGAGCGTCGTGGAGGCGGCGGCGACCGCGGGGGAGGGAGGTGCGTCGGCGCCGATCGACCTCGAGCAGGCGGCGCAGGGCGACACCGGCCCCATCCCCGCCCTCGACTCGGAAGGAGTCGCCAGCGGGCGGACGGATTGACCGAAGCCGTGCCGCCCGAGATCCGCATCGACTTCCCCTCCGGCCGGAACGAAGGTTGGCGCGGCCCCTCCGAGGCCGAGTTGAAGGCGGCCGCGCGGGCGGCCCTCCGTGCGGGCGGCGGCGCGGGTCGGGCTCCCGGGTCGGGCGCGGGCCACGACGCGGGCGAGGGCGCGGAGATCTCCGTCACCTTTCTCCCGGCGGAAGCCATGCGCGCCCTGAACCGGGACTACCACGGGGTCGCCGATCTCACGGACGACCTCACGGACGTGCTCGCGTTCGGGCTCGGCGAAGACCCGCTCGTCGGCGACATCTACATCTCTCCGGACGCCGCCGAGGCTTCCGCGGGCGAGCTGGGGATCGATCCGCGCGAGGAAATCCTGCGCCTTCTCATCCACGGCGTCCTCCACCTGCTCGGGCACGACCATCCGGAAGGCGAGGCGCGCTATGCCTCGCCGATGTTCGAACTCCAGGAGCGGCTGCTCTCGTGCCTGCTGGCCGAGTTTCGTGGCCGCGCGTAGCATTCCCCGTCCTCCGCGGCCTTCCCGAAGGCCCTGATCCGCGAACCGCCCGCCTCCGCGGGCCGGCGCCCGAGCGAGCATGCACGAGCACCCGGAAGAGCAGCGCCACCTCCTGATCGAGGAGGTTCGCGTCCGCCTCGAGGCGGGCGACGTGGACGCGCTCCTCGCGTTCGTGGAACCGCTGCATCCGAGCGACATGGCGGACGTGCTCGAGCACGTGGAGGAGGCCGAGCGCATGGCCCTCCTCCAGCTCATCCCGGCCGCCCTCGCGTCGGACGCCCTCGCCGAGATGGAGGAGGAGGAGAAGCCGGGCGAGCTGCTCGCGAGCATGGAGCCGGAGCGGATCGCCGAGATCGTCGAGGAACTCGCGGACGACGACGCGGCCGACCTCATCGGCGAACTCGACCCGGAGGAGCGGGCCCGCGTCTTCGAGTCGATGCCCGACGAGGAAGAGCGGGAAATCCGCGAACTGCTCGAGTATCCGGAGGAGTCCGCGGGCGGGATCATGACCCGCGAGCTGTGCGCGGTGGACTCGGAGGCGACGGCGGCCGCGGCGATCGAGGAGCTGCGGGCGCAGGCGGAGGAGACCGAGGACCTCTACACCGTGTTCGTCGTCGGGCAGCGGGGGCGGTTGCGCGGCGTCGTCACGCTGCGGGACCTCGTGCTCGCGGCGCCGGAGACGCGGATCTCCGACCTGCTCGAGGAGCCCCCGGCCGTGGTGTCGGTGGATCTCGACCAGGAGGAGGTGGGGAGGATCCTGTCCCGCTACAACCTCGCCGCGATCGGGGTCATCGACGACGAGGGCCGGCTGGTGGGACAGATCACCTTCGACGACGTGATCGACGTCGTCGAAGCGGAGGTCACGGAGGACATCCTGCGCTTCGCCGCCGTGTCGGACGAGGAGCAGTTGCGCGGGACGACGCTCGGCGCGATCCGGAGCCGGCTGCCGTGGCTCGCGGTGAACGCGCTCACGCTGGCGGTCGCCGCGGTCGCGGTGTGGATGTACCGCGGGACGATCGAACAGCTGGCGATCCTCGCGGCCGTGATGCCGGTGATCGCGGGGCTGGGCGGGAACGCGGGCACGCAGGCGCTGGCGGTCACGATCCGCCGCATCGCGCTCGCCGACGAACTGCCGGGAGAGCGCTGGTCCGCCGTGGTCAAGGAACTCGTCGTGGGCCTGGTGAACGGGGTCGTGATCGG
Source organism: Candidatus Palauibacter australiensis (assembly GCA_026705295.1). Taxonomy (NCBI): domain Bacteria; kingdom Pseudomonadati; phylum Gemmatimonadota; class Gemmatimonadia; order Candidatus Palauibacterales; family Candidatus Palauibacteraceae; genus Candidatus Palauibacter; species Candidatus Palauibacter australiensis. The sequence goes on along the minus strand of JAPPBA010000068.1, from coordinate 31,326 downwards.
GCTGCTCGTGGCGCTCGTCTCGCTGCTGCTCCCGAACACCGAGGCCATCTTCGGGCTCGTCGTGATGATCGCCACGTGGGCGAACCTCGCCGTGGCCTCCGCGCTGGGCGCCTTCTTCCCGATCCTGCTGGAGCGGTTCGGCGCGGACCCCGCGGTCGCCTCTTCGGTCTTCGTCACGACGTTCACGGACCTGATCGGGTTCGTGCTGCTGCTGGGCCTCGCGACCCGGTTTCTCCTGTGAGGGCGGGAGCCGCGGGGTGAGTCCGGCGTTCGATGCGGGGGGGCTCGCCGGCCGCATCGCGGGCGGCGAGCCCCTGGCGCTGGCCCGGGGGATCTCGCACGTCGAGAACGAGAGCGACGGATTCGAGGCGCTTCTGGAGCGGCTGGACGGGCGCACCGGACGCGCGCGGCGCATCGGCATTACGGGGCCGCCCGGCGCCGGTAAGTCGACGCTGACGGCGGCACTTACGCGGCATTACCTCGACCAGTCTCTCAAGGTCGGGATCGTCGCCGTGGACCCGACGAGTCCGTTCACGGGCGGGGCTCTGCTCGGCGACCGCATCCGCATGGGCGAACTCGCCACAGAGCCCGGCGTCTTCATCCGTTCGATGGCGAGCCGCGGGTCGCTCGGCGGCCTCGCGACCGCGACGCGGGAAGCCGCCGACCTCATGGACGCCGCCGGTTACGACCGCGTGATCCTCGAGACGCTCGGCGTGGGGCAGGCCGAACTCGACATCGCCGTCTCCGCCGACACGACCGCCGTCGTCCTCGTCCCGGAGTCGGGAGATGGGGTGCAGGCGATGAAGGCCGGGCTCATGGAGGTGGCGGATCTCTTCGTCATCAACAAGTCGGACCGGCCGGGCGCCGACCGGCTGGAGAAGGAGATCGCGATCATCATGTCGATCCGCTTCGCGAACAGGGAGCCGGGCGCCGACGAAGTCTGGCGCATGCCGATCACGCAGACGGTCGCGTCCGAAGCCCGCGGGATCGAGGAGTTCGCCGCGCACCTCGACCGGCACTTCGACTGGCTCCGGTCGACCGGAAGGCTCGAGGCGAACCGCCGCGCCGCCCGCCTCCGCCGCGCGCACGACGCGCTCCTCCGCCGCTCCCAGCGCGATGCGCAGCGGATCTGGCGCGCGGCCTCTCCGGAGACGCTGGATTCCGGCGCTTCCCCCTACGCGATCGCGCGCCGGCTGTACGAAGACTTCAGGGAGAGTCTAAGGGGAAGCCTCAAGGGAACCTGACGACGAGTCCCGTTCCCGTGAAGAAGCCCGTGGCGGACTCGTTCAGCCCCACGCCGACGCGGATGTCCCACTGCAGATCGTCGCTGAAGCTCCAGGTGAACCCGCCGTTGGCGTAGTGTTCCGCCCGGGTCCCATCCGGTTCCGCGTGGAAGAAGGCGAACCACTCCGCGTAGACCCCGGCCCGCGCGCCCACGGCGAACCCGGCCACGGCCGACTGCGCCCACTCGGCGTACTCCGTTCCTCCGCCTTGGGGGCCTCCGCCGCCGGCATCGCTCAGTGCCCGGTTCATCTGCGTGCTGCCCGCCAGCGAGACGTCCTCCGTGACGTCCCAGCCGTAGGTGAAGTTCACTCCCGGCAGCGCGCGGTCGCTCGTGAACGCGTCGCTTCCCGAGGGGACCGTCACCTGCGGAAGGATCGCGATCGCCGGCCGTAGCCCCTCCTGTTCGGTCAGGGCCAACTTGACTCCCAGGTAGAGGTCTTCCATCCCCGTCTCGGTGATGTTCCGCCCGTCCGCCCCGGCGCCCACGGACACGGGGCTCAGGCCCAGCCGAAGTTCCAGACTCTCGGCGAGCACCCCGATCCGCAGGAGAGGTTCGCCCAGCGAGTGCGTCCACACGCCGCCGCGGCCGCCGTCGCTGCCTCCCGGCCGGTCGTACTCGTACGCGTAGCCGAACTCGAGCTGGACCACGCCGCGCCCCACGGTCGCCGCCGCCTCGGTAAAGTCCGGCCGGTCCGCCACGAGCGGTCCCCGCTGCCCGTGGGCGGACCCCGCGGTCATCGCGAAGAGCGACCCGATCGCGAGGGCCCCATCCATCCATCGTCTGCGCATTATCCTGCCTCTCTCAGGTGTTCGCGGCCGCGCACGTTCCCGCGGGAACGTCCGTTCCCTACTTTGGGAGCCGGTAGCGCGCGGCAGGGAGGCCGCGGCGTGAGCCGGACGATACAGGAAGGGGCATGAGCAAGCACGGCGCGCTGAGCGATCAACTCGAGTTGTGGGAGGCGGTCTTCCGCCAGGCGCCGCAGCGCGACGACACCAGCTTCCGGAGCATCTCCGGGCGCGAGATCAAGCCGCTCTACACCCCCCTCGACGCCGGCGACACCGGCCCCGCGGGATACCTGGACCGGCTCGGCACGCCCGGCGAGTTCCCGTTCACGCGCGGCCCGTATCATTCGATGTACCGCACGAAGCTGTGGACGATGCGGCTCTTCTCCGGCTTCGCCACCGCGCACGAGACGAACGAGCGCTACAAGTACCTCCTCAGGCGCGGACAGACGGGGCTTTCCGTCGCCTTCGACTTCCCCACCCTCATGGGGTACGACTCCGACGACCGCCGCTCCGAGGGAGAGGTGGGGAAGTGCGGCGTCGCCATCTCGAGCCTCGCCGACATGGAGACGCTCTTCGACGGGATCCCGCTCGACAAGGTCTCCGTGTCGATGACGATCAACGGGCCCGCGCTCATGCTGTACGCCTTCCTCCTGGTGACGGCGGAGAACCAGGGGGTGCCGCTCGACCGGGTCCGGGGCACGATCCAGAACGACATCCTCAAGGAATACCAGGCCCAGCACGCGTGGATCTTCCCGCCCGAGCCCGCGCTCAAGATCATCGCCGACATCTTCGAGTGGTCGGCGGACGCCGCGCCGCGCTTCAACACGATCTCCATCTCCGGCTATCACATCCGCGAGGCGGGGGCGACCGCCGCGCAGGAACTCGCCTACACGCTCAAGAACGGCTTCACCTACGTGGAGCGGGGCATCGAACGCGGGCTCGACGTGGACAGCTTCGCGCCGCGGCTCTCCTTCTTCTGGGACGTGCATAACGACTTCTTCGAGGAGATCGCGAAGTTCCGGGCGGGCCGCCGCATCTGGGCCCGGCACATGCGCGACGCCTACGGGGCGCGGGATCCCCGGAGCCTGAGGCTGCGGACGCATGCCCAGACGGCCGGCGTCTCGCTCACCGCCCAGCAGCCGCACAACAACATCGTGCGGGTCGCGTACCAGGCGATGGCGGCCGCGCTCGGCGGCACGCAGTCGCTGCACACGAACGCGATGGACGAGACGCTCGCGCTCCCCACCGAGGAGGCGGCGAAGATCGCCCTGCGCACGCAGCAGATCCTCGCCTACGAGACCGGCGTCCCGAACACGATCGATCCCCTCGCGGGTTCCTACTACGTCGAGTCGCTGACGGACGAACTCGAGGCGGAGGCGGAGGACATCTTCCGCGAGATCGACGACATCGGCGGGGTCGTGTACGGGATCGAGTCCGGCTACTTCCAGGCGCAGATCGCGGCTTCCGCGCGCCGGTTCCAGGATGAGGTGGAGAAGGGGACGCAGACCATCGTGGGCGTGAACCGGTTCGAGGATGCGGAGGAGCCCCCGATCGAGATTCTGAAGATCGGGGAGGAGGCCGCGGCCATTCAGGAGGCGCGGCTGGCGGATCTCCGCGCGCGCCGCGACTCCGGCGCGGTGGAGCGGGCGCTCGAGGCGCTGGGGCGGGCCGCGCGCGAGGACGAGAACCTGCTGCCGCCCCTGCTCGACGCCGTGCGGGCCTACGCGACGCTGGGCGAGATCCGGATCGTGCTGGAGAAGGTGTACGGCCGCTTCAAGGAGCCCGTGGCCTTCTGAAGCGACGAGACCCCGCCGCCGGAACTTCCGACGAGACCTTCTTCGGGCTCTCCGCCCTCCATCAGGGCCCTCCCCAGGTGCCCGGAAGGGGCGACCTCGACTTCTCCCGCGCGGTGCTCGACCAGCTCTACAGCTACCGACCGAAGCGCGAGGGCATCGCCTATCCGCTGTGGCTCCTGACGGGGATTTTAGGCGGCCACCGCTTCTATCTCGACCGTCCCGGCACCGGCCTCCTCATGCTCCTCACGCTCGGAGGCGCGGGGCTGTGGTGGCTGCTGGATGTGCTCCTGATTCCGCGCATGGTGCGGAAGTTCAACGAAGACCAGGCGCGGCGGCGCTTCCTCGGCCTGCCGCCGCGCCAGCTCGCCTTCATGCCGGCCAAGGGGGAGACGCTCCCGCCGGAGCCGCACTGGGCCGCCAAGCGGGGGACGCGCGTCCGCCTGGTCGCCGACTCCGTCGTGATGATGCTGGCGGGCGGGTCGATGGGCGCCTTCGCGCGCGGATTCGGGATCTACGAGCCGATCGTCGCGGTGCTCGCGCTCATCGCGATCACCCTGCTGGGCACCCGCTGGGCCGCCATCTCCAACCTGCCCATCCTGCGGGGGTTCGACCGCTGGGCGCACCGGCTGCGCCTGTTCTACTACACGAACGATCCCGGCGGGGCCGTGTCCCTCGCCTTCCGCCAGGTGCTGGCCGCGTTCGCCATCCTCCGCAGGCGCCGGCGCGCCGAGGCCAAGCTTTACCTGCAGTTCGGCGTCTGGTTCACGATCATCTTCACCGTCTTCGACATCATCGAGGCGAGCAGCGGCACGGGGGGCTTCACGTTTTCCCTGGTGCAGGACTTCTACATGACGCTGTTCGCCACCTACGCCTTCGCCGCCCCGATCGGGGCGATCCTCAACAAGCACGTCCTCCTCCAGCGCAGCGACCGCGTGATTTGGGTGCTCAGCGGCGTCGCCGTACTGTTCATCGCAACGAGTCTCTTCTGAAAGGTCGGTTTCCACATGCGCAGAGTCGTCACGTCGCTCCTTCCGCTCCTGATCGCCGCCCCGCTGATGGGGCAAACGACGGTCGGACTTCGAGGGGGCCTGAGCCGGGCCACGGTCTCCGCGGATGTGGAGGACGTATCGCTCCAGGACGCTCGCAAGGGTGTGATCGCAGGGGTCGACATCGCGTTCCCCCTCGCAAGCGCGATCGAGCTTCGGGTCGGGGGCGCCTATTCCCAGAAGGGTACGGATCGGCCCGCGGACCTCGCCTCGGAAGGCATCGACGTCAGCGGCTCGGTCAGGATCGAGGCGGACTGGGTGCAGCTGTCGGCGCTCGCGCGCATCGGAACGCCGCGAGACGGCGGAATGTCCTTCGGTCTGCTGCTGGGCCCGTGGGCCGCTTCCCTGCTTTCCTGCGACGCGACGGTCAGTTTCGACGCCGGCGCACTCGGATCGGTGAATCAATCGACATCGTGCGACGATGTGACGAAGTCGACCGACTTCGGCGTCGCGGCCGGCGCCGGGTTGGAAATGGCGATTTCCGACGGCTTGCGGCTGGGTGTGGATCTGATCTACTCGCTGGGACTCGCGAACATCGACGACGCGTCGATGGATACCATCAACACGCGGCACCTGGCGCTTCAGGCCGGGATCGTGATCCCGTTCGGACGCTGAAGGGACTCTCCCCCATAACCCGCCGGAGCGTCCCCCGCGCGTTCAGGGCACGAGCGCGCGGGGAGGCTCCAGCAGGTCCTCGAGGCGGAAGATCTCGCCGTCCTTGAGCACGATGCGGGCGCGGCGGAGGTCCTCGATGTTCTCGAGCGGGTTGCCCTCGACGATGAGGATGTCGGCCAGGGCTCCGGCCGCCAGGGTTCCCATCTCTCCTTCCATGGCGAGCGCCTCGGCGGCCACGGACGTCGCCGTGCGCAGGGCTTCGACCTCCGTGAGGCCGCCCCAGACGTAGTTCTCGACCTCGGCGATGAGGGCGGCGCCGTAGGGGATGATGGGGGAGTCCGTCCCCGCCACCACCTTGCCTCCGCCGCGGACGACGCGGGTCACGGTGCGGCCGGCGTCGGCGAGCAGCTCGTCGATGCCGCCGGCCCGGCCCCTCGTGAGGGCGCGTTCGGTCATGGCCTCGGCCATCCCCTCGGGGAACACGGCCTCGAAACGGGCGTCGGTCGTCCACGACGGGTCGTCGCCGACGGACTTCCACCAGCCGCCCATGAGTGCCATCGTCGGCGTGATCGTCATGCCGGAGGCGGTAAGGAGCTGGATCACGTCGTCGTACGTCCGGTACATCGCCGTCACCTTCGGCGAATAGCCGCGGCGGCTCGTGCCCGAGATGTGTTCGACGTGGTCCTGGCCGTGCGCGACGGCGGGATAGATCTCGTGACTCGCCACCGGAATCCCGATCCCGTGCGCGAACTCGATGATGCGGCGCTGGATGAGGTCCGGCATGCGGACGTAGGTCTTGATGAGGGAATAGCCCACGTGCTCGGCGCGGTCCAACTCCAGCTCGAGGTTCCCGTTGGGGCCGAGGGAGCCGGCGCCCGAGTAGTAGATCCGGTTGCCGTCCATCGTGCGGCCGGTGGCGAACTCGCGCGGTCCGATGCGGCGGCCCGAGTCGATGGACTCCCGGCGCTCGGCGACCTCGTAGGGGTCGGAGGTGGGATCGCGGATCGTCGTCACCCCGTAGGCGAGAAAGGCGCGGCCCAGCGCCTCGCCCATCCCGTAGCCCATGTGCGAGTGCATGTCGACGAGGCCGGGAAGGACGGTGTGGTCGCTCGCGTCCACGACCTCGCCCCCCGCGTCGATGACCGCGGCGATGTGCGCGTCGCTGTGCGGGACGACGGAGACGATCCGGTTGCCCTCGATGATGAGGTCCATGTCGCGGGAGATCTCGTCCGAGACGCCGTCCCACACGCGCGCCGCGCGTACGACCACCGCACCCTCGCGCGCGGGGCGTTGCCACTCCATCCGCAGCGGAATCTCCTCGGAGCGGCCGTCGTCGAGGTGGTAGCGGCGAAGGCCGCGCGTCGACTGATAGACGATGGACCGTGAGTCGCCCGTCCACGAGATCGCGTCCGCGTGGTGGTTGGAGAGACGTGTCGGCGGCGCGCTGGGCGCGCCCTCCGCGTCGACCTCGACCATCCACAGCACGCCCTCGCTGGCGTACGCCATGCGCCGCCCGTCCGGCGACCACACCGGCCCGTCGAGCGCCCGCACGCCCATGTTCTCGTGATCGGCCGCCGTGACCCGGCGCGTCTCGCCCCCGTCCAGCGGCTGCAGGAGGATCTCGTTCCGCCCCTCCCGGAAGCGCGACGAGTACTGGGAGAGGACGGACATCGCGATCGTCCGCCCATCGGGGGAGAACGACGGCCGGCTGGGGGCGAAGAGATCGTTGCGGATCGTGGTGAGTTCGCCCGTCGCGAGGTCCACGACCTGCACGGCGGCCTGCAGTCCCATGACCGAGGTGAAAACGATCCGGTCCCCGGCGGGGGAGAACACGGGGCCCACCTCGCCGCCCGGCGCGGCGGTGGCGCGCGTCTCGGTGCCGGTGGCCATGTCGCGCACCCAGATGTCGAGGGAGCCCGCCCGGTCCGAGGCATAGGCAAGCCGCGAGCCGTCGCGCGACCACGCCGGCATCAGGTCGACGAAGGGGTCGTCCGTGAGCCGCCGGGGCGTTGCGCCGTCCGCGCCGCCCGCCCCGTCCGCCGCGATGTCGAGTAGCCACAGGTCGCCGAGGGCGGTGAAGGCGATGTGGCGACCGTCCGGGGAGACCGCCGGGGCGACGATCCCCTGCACGGGCTCCGGTTCTCCCGCCTCGAACGAACGCGGCGCGCGCTCGTAGTCGCGCCGCGTAAACGCGAACGTGGCCTCGAAGGGGATGTCCGCCCCCGGCGCGCCGTCCGCCGACACGCGCCGGATGCGGCCGTCGCCGGTGTAGGCGATCTCCGCGGCGTCCGTCCCGTCCCCCATCCGATCCCCCATCCGGTCTCCCATCCACATGGGACGGAAGGGGAAGACGTCCGCCCCCGCTTCGGTGAGGCGCGTCGGCGTGGTCGCGCCTCCGCCTCCGGCCGCGCCGGCGTCGGCCACCCAGAGCCCGGTCTGGCCCTGGACGACGGCCGAGTACGCGATCCGGCTTCCGTCCGGGCTCCACGCCGGTGAGATTGCGCCCGCGTTCCGCGCCACGACTCGGGTCGAGCCGCCGCTCTCGCGGACGATGATCGCCCCGAGGCCGCGGTCCGAGGCGTAGGCCAGGGACTCGCCATCCGGCGACCACTGCGGCGTGAACTCGTGCGTGGGCGCGTCCGTCACCCGCTGGAGGCGGCCGTCGCCGGGCCCGCCCGAGACGTCGAGCGTCCAGATGTCGTAGTTGCCGGAACGATCCGACGCGAAGACGATCGTGCCGCCATCGGGGGAGTAGGCCGGCTCCCGCTCATCGTAGGGACCGAAGGTGTGCTGCACCGGACCGGTCCCGTCGGGCGCGATCGACCAGATGTGCCAGCGCCCGTCCCGAAACGACTGGAAGGCGATCCGGCTCCCGTCCGGCGCCCACTGCGGCTGGCGCGCGTCGTAGTACATGTCCGTGATCGCGCGCGCCTCGCCGCCCCCGGCGTCCATCACCCACAGCGTCCCCTGCAGGTCGAGCACCATCCGGCTCCCGTCCGGCGAGACCGCCGCCGCCATGTTCGTCCCCTCGGAGACCGTGACCCGCACCTCCCGATCCTGGGCATGCGCCACCGTGGGCAGGAGAAGCAGCGCTACCGGCGGCAGAAACAGCGCTCCGGGCAGGAGAAGCCGCGCCGCCAGGGGGGTGAGCGCGCGGAACGAAAGACGGCTGCGGGGCACCGATACCTGGGACATGGAGTCAGCTCCGTTCTCGTGGCGATGGGCTGGAAGATGATACGGTGCGCGCGTCACCCCCCGGCAAGACCCCGTCAGGTGCGGCGGTAGTGGCGCAGCCGCGCGGCGTAGGCGAAGCCGAAGAAGTACCTGCGCAGGCCCTCCGCCGATCCGGGCGGCACTTCGGGGTCGAAGAAGAGACGGCAGAACTCTTCGCGGGCCCGCAGCACTTCCTGGCAGCGGTGGCCGTGCCAGCGGGGGTCCGCTGCGGTGAGGTCAAAGAGTTCCAGCGCCCGCGCGAGGGCGCCGTCGAACCGGCTCGCCTTCCCGCTCTCATGGGCACGGATTGCGCGCTCCACCTCGCTTCCGATGTTCCCGAGCTGCTCGACCAGATCGAGCTTGGCCCATCCGCCCGCAGCGGCCTGTCTGTGAAGGGGGCGTGCCATTTGTCCGCGCGTTTAGTTGGCGAGAACGAGCGACTCGACCAGCGCGCGGATGCGCTCACGCGTCTGCTCGTCGTCCACACCGCGCGAGCGGTTCCCCTGTCCGGGCCGAATGTTTATCAGGGAGTCGAAGTCGATCCACTCCGGGCCTTCGTCTTCCAGATACAGGTTGATGCCCCAGAGGTCCTGCTGGCGGGAGTGGTGCTGGAGGAGCAGCGCCTCATCATCCGCGTGTAAATCGCCTCCGACAGCCATGATCTCCCGAGAGACGTCGACCACGGCCTTGATCCAGTCGCCGAACTGGGCCTCGGCAATCTGAAGGAGGTCCGCACGGTGGATGGGCTCCGAGATGATGCGCCCCGCCGTCAAGCCTCGTCTCCTGGAGTGGGTGTGAGCGATGGGAAAGGCAACGTAACCGCCCTGCCGTCGACCGCACAGCCGCTCTTGACGGGTCGGGGGGGGGCCGCGCGCCCCCGGGGGCCGGGACCCTAGCGGCCGAGCGCCGTCCCGCCGCGGCGGGGGTCGGACCAGCCCGTCCAGGATCCGTCCGGCATCGCCATGATCAGTTGCAGGTCGCCCGACATGCCGCCGGTGAAGTAGGCGTCCGGCGGGCCCGGGTCGCGCTCGAGGACCGTGTGTCCCAGCGCCTCCAGCGCGCTCGCCGCCGCGCCCCCCAGTCCCCCGTATTCGTGGAAGACGAGGTCCGGGAGGTGCTGGTGGTGCACCCGCGGGGCGTGGACCGCCTGCACAACGTTCATCCCGTGGTCGACGACGTTGAAGATGGACTGCAGCACCGTGGTGATGATCGTGGCGCCGCCGGGAGTGCCCGTGATGAGGAAGAGGTCGCCGTCCGCGTCCTCGACGATCGTGGGGCTCATGGCCGACAGCATGCGCTTGCCGGGGCCGATCGCGTTGCGCTCGCCCTGCACGAGGCCGAACTGGTTCGGGGTGCCCGGCTTGGACGCGAAGTCGTCCATCGTGTTGTTGAGGAAGAACCCCGCCCCGTCCACGACGACCTTGCCGCCGTACCACGAGTTGATGCTGGTCGTGACCGCGACCGCGTTCCCCTCCGCGTCGACGACGGCGTAGTGGGTCGTGTGGCTCTCGTCGAGGAAGGCGTCGATCCCGGGATTGACCTCGGCGGAGGGGGTCGCCCGCTCCGTGGAGATCGTCGCCGCGCGGCTGTCCGCGTAGGCCTCCGACAGGAACTCGCCGGCGGGAAGCTCGACGAAGTCCGGGTCCGCGAGGTACTCGTTGCGGTCGGCGTAGGCGCGCCGGAAGGACTCGGCCATGACGTGGATCGTCTCGGGGCTGTTCCACCCCATGGCGCCCAGGTCCCAGCGCTCGAGGATGTTGGCGATGGCCGCCATCGTGAGACCGCCCGAGGAGGGCGGCGGCATCGAATGTACCGTGTAGCCGCGGTAGTCGAAGGCGACCGGCTCGCGCCACACCGTCTCGTAGCGGTCGAGGTCCTCCAGCGTGATGATGCCGCCGCCGCGCTCCATCTCCGCCACGATCAGGGCGGCGGTCTCCCCGCGATAGAAGTCGTCGGGCCCCTGGTCGCGGAGGCGCGTGAGGACGGCGGCGAGATCCGGCTGCGCGAAGGTGGCGCCGATGCCGGGGACGGCGTCGCCGGGGAGGAAGATACGCGCGCTGTGCGGGAAGGCGCGGATCCCCTCCTGGGCCGCGTCGAGCGTGGACACCAGCCGCGTCGTGACCTCGAACCCGTGCGCGAGGTCGATGGACGGCTGCACCACGTCGGTCCACTCGAGCGCGCCGAAGCGCCGGTGCGCCTCCCACAGCCCGGACACCGTCCCGGGCACGCCCGCCGCCAGGTGTCCCAGGACGGAGAGGTCGGTCACGTTGCCGGCCTCGTCGAGGTACATGTCGCGGGTGGCGGCCAGCGGCGCCTTCTCGCGGTGGTCCTGCGCGAAGACGGTGCCGTCGGCGAGGCGGATCATCATGAACCCGCCCCCGCCCAAGTTGCCGGCCTCCGGGTTCACGACGGCGAGCGCCAGTCCCGTGGCGACCGCCGCGTCGACCGCGTTCCCCCCGGCCGCGAGGATCTCGATGCCGACGCGCGAGGCGAATTCATCCGTCGAAGCGACCATGCCTTCGGTGGCGGCCACCGGCGCGTCTTCGGCCGCGAACGGCCACCCGTCGGGGAAGGCGCCCCCCGCTTCGATGAACGCGCTCGCCGCACCGCTCGCGGCACCGGCTTCGGCGCCATCCCCGGCGTCGCCCGCCTGACACCCGCCGACGAGCAACAGGACCGCAAGGAACGCACCCAGCGAGAGCGGCGCCCGGCCGCGGCGGAACGTCGGCCACCGTGGCCGCGAGGTATCGATTCGGTCTGCGTCGCGCATCTGAAATGACTCCCGGGATTGGAGTTCGGAGTTGGACATCGGGCGCCGGCCCTCGGCTCGGGCATCCGGCCGCCATTGTGCCCCTCGCCCCGACCGACCGGCAAGCATCCCGGCGCGCTCCACCGTAGACTGCCGACCATGATCCGCCGAGTTCATGGTAGTCGAATCGCGCCGGACGCCGAGATCGGCGACCGCGTGCAGGTGGTGGGCAACAGCGGGTCGGGGAAGAGCACGCTCGGGGCGCGGCTGGCGGAGGCGATGGGTGCGCCGTTCGTGGAACTGGACGCGCTCAACTGGCTGCCGGGCTGGGTCGGGCTGAACCAGACGGACCCCGACAGGTTCGAGCGCCGAATCCGAGACGCGACCCGGGGGGAACGCTGGGTCGTCGCGGGTTCCTACGAGAAGTTCTCCCGGCGGGTGCTGTGGCCGCGCCTCGATACCGTCGTTTGGCTCGACCTGCCGCTGCCGCTCCTCGTGGGGCGCTTCCTCCGCCGCTCGTGGCGACGCTCGCGATCCGGGGAACTGGTTTGGGGTACGAACCGGGAGTGGTTCTGGCGCCACCTCCTGGTCTGGCGGCACGACTCGCTCCTCGCCTGGATCATCACGCAGCACAGGCGCAAGCGGCGAAACATGCTCGCGTGCATGTCGGACCCGCGCTGGGCGCAAATCCGGTTCGTGCGCCTCGCGTCACCCCGCGAAGTCGAGGCCTTCGCCGCAGCCGTATTTTCCGTTTGGTCTGACCAAATGTAAAATACGATTATGGTTTGGCGTCCCATCCGGTTGGTCCCTGCTCCACTGTAGCGGTTAGCCGCCGATGCGAATCGACCGTTCGGTGGTCCCCGCGCGTCTCCGGTATGGGGAGACGTTCAACGCGGCCTCTTGGTACATCGACCGGCATGTGGCCGAGGGGCGGGGCGAGAAGGTCGCCGTCGCGCAGGCCGGGGTGTCGGTCACGTACGCGGAACTGGCGGGGCGGGTGGCGCAGGCGGGGAACGCGCTCCTCGGGCTCGGGCTCGCGCCGGGCGACCGGGTGCTCATGGTCGTGAAGGACGGTCCCGAGTTCTTCTTTTTCTTCTGGGGGGCGATCAAGGCGGGGATCGTGCCCGTGCCCGTGAGCTACCTCATGCGGGCGCGGGATCTCGCGTTCATCATCGCCGACTCGGAGTGCCGGGCCGTCGTCTACTCGCCGGAGTTCGCGGCCGAGGTCGTGCCGGGGCTGGCGGCGGCGCGCACGGGCGCCCGCGGGCTCGCGCTCGAAGCGGAGGGCGGGGTGCTCGACGACGTCGCTGCGGCCCCTCCGGAGCTGGAGGCGGCGACCACGAGGCCCGACGACGTGGCGTTCTGGCTCTACTCCTCGGGCACCACGGGCCGTCCCAAGGGGGTGCCGCACCGCCACCGCGACATGCCGGCGACCTGCGAGCACTACGCCGTGGGGATCCTGGGGCTGGGAGAGGACGACCGTTGCTACTCCGCGGCGAAGCTCTTCTTCGCCTACGGGCTCGGGAACGCGATGACCTTTCCGCTGTGGGTGGGAGGTACCGCCATCCTCGACGAGCGGCGGCCGACGCCCGCGACGACGTTCGAGACGATCGAAACGCTTCGCCCGACGGCGTATTTCGGCGTGCCGACGCTGTACGCGGCCCAGCTGCAGACGCTGGACCAGGCCGGCGCGGGGGGCGGCGGCCCAGCTCGCGGCGGCGCGGCGGGGCAGGGCGGTCCCCATCTGAGTTCGCTCCGGCTCTGCGTCTCGGCCGGCGAGGCGCTGCCCCCCGACCTCTTCCGCCGCTGGAAGGCGGCGACGGGGCTCGAGATCCTGGACGGGATCGGCTCCACCGAGGCGCTCCACATCTTCATCTCCAACGCCCCGGGCGACGTGAAGCCCGGAAGCACGGGCCGCGTCGTCCCCGGCTACGAGGCGCGGATCGTGGACGAAGACGGCGCCGAGGCGGGGCCCGGCGAGGCGGGGCAACTCGAGATCCGCGGCGACTCGACGACCCCCGGTTACTGGAACCGTCCCGAACTCGAGGGACGAACGATCGTCGACGGCTGGCTCCGTACGGGAGACCAGTACGTGCGCGACGCCGACGGCTGGTTCCACTACCAGGGCCGCGCCGACGACATGATCAAGGTGGGCGGGATCTGGTGCTCTCCGTTCGACATCGAGGCCCGCCTCGTGGAACATCCCTCGGTGCTGGAGGCGGCGGTCGTGGGCCGCGAGGACGACCACGGCCTGGTGAAGCCGGAGGCGCACGTCGTGCTGTCGGAGCCGCTCCGGGAGACGGCGGGCGCGCCATCGGCCGCCGACGCGCTGCGGGCCGAACTCGTCGCGCATTGCCAGGAGGCCCTCCCGCGCTACATGTACCCCCGGTGGATCCGCTTCGCGGCGGAGTTGCCGAAGACCGCCACGGGGAAGATCCAGCGCTTCCGCCTGCGCCCATAGCGCCTCCTGCGGTGACCCGGCGCACGGAGCAGTCGTCAACCAGGGTGGACCCGCTCGACCGGATCACGTCCGCAGAGAAGGAGTCTTCGTGTCCGTTCTGACAACGTCGCTCGCCGTCACCCTTCTCACTTCGCTGGCGGCCGCGCCGCTCGCCGCGCAGACGACCATCGGCCTCAGGGGAGGCATCAGCACCGCAACCCTGTCCCGGGATGCGCCGCCGGTGGAACGGGGGGAAGTAAACAGATCCCGATTCGGGGCCGTATCGGGGATCGACGTCGGGATCCCCCTGAGCGGTACCGTGGATCTCCGGGTCGGCATGGGGCTGGCCCAGAAGGGCGGCGGCGCGGACACACCGACGTCGGTCACCGCGAGCAGAGCGTTCGTCGTGGCGACCGCCGAGTTGGACTACGTGCAGTTTTCCGCACTCTTCCGCGCGAGTGCCGACGCCGAGCGCGGGCTTCTCAACGTCGGCGTCCTCGCCGGGCCCTACGTGGCCCTGAACCATTCGTGCAAAATCGCGGTGACGACACGCTACTCTCCGCCCGGATCGGGGCAGCAGCAGCCCTCCAGTCAGTCTCCGGCTTGGAGAAGGGAAGCGTCCTGCCTCAAGGAAGGGGGCACCGACTTCACGTCCACCGATCTCGGATTGGCCTTCGGGGCGGGGGCCGAAGTAAGACTGGGCGAGTCACTCGGCCTAGCACTGGACGTGATCTATGCGATGGGCCTCTCCCGTATCGACGACGACGGAACCAGAAACCGTCACTTGGCCCTGCAGAGCGGGATCGTGTTCGTTGTCGGGTGAACGTCGTTTCGCGCTCCCGGCGGTTCTCGCCATCGCCCTGCTCTCGAGCGGGTGCTCGATGCTCTTCATGACGAGACCGCCCCGGGCCCCCGGACCGGTGGCACAGGGCGACTGCACCCGCAGCATCGCCGCGCCGATCATCGACGGCGTCGTCGGCTTGGGCCACCTCGGCCAGGCCGCGGGAATCTGGGGAGAATCGCGCGCCTCGTTCGACACGGACGAGGCCTACGACCGGAACCGCATCGGCTCCGCCATCATTGCGGGCGCGTTCGCCGTCTCCGCGGTCCACGGCCTCAAGTGGAGCAGCGAGTGCCGCCGCCGCACCGTGCTCAGCGAGCAGGCGATCCGCGACCACCTCCGCGCCGTCTCAGGGCCGGGTCAGGGCCACAGCCAGCCGAAGGCGCCGCCGGTCAGGAGGCCGTAGACGACGCCGTCGAACATGCTGCGGGCCGTCGCGGGCCAGCCCTGGAACATCCAGATCGCGTTCTGGGCGTGGGCGAGCGCGTATCCCATGACGGCGGCGGTCGAGGCGACCTTGAAGACCGACATGTACTCAGCGCCCGGTCCGAGCCCGAGGCCGGTGACGTACGCCGCGAGCAGACTCACGACGAGGCAGTAGACGAACCACTGCACGAGCTGGCTGCTCCGCATGAGCGGATGGCCGGGGGGCAGCACCGTCATGAACGCGACCGGGCCCCGCTTCACCTTCTCCTGGAACGCCTCGCTCATGAGGACCTCGCGGGACGCGGCGTGCGGGACGGAATAGGTCCCGCCGGGAATCTCGAAGCCGCGCAGGGCGTCCATGACGCCGTCCTCATCCGGGAGCGCGCGGTAGTCGTGCCGGTGGTAGTTGAGGACCATGTGGATGACGCAGCTCGCGACAAACACGAGCACGCCGGAGACCAGGATGGGCAGCCACAGACTGAACACGGAAACCATCGATTCGCTCCCTTGCCGGGGGTGAGCGGGACCTTCCCCTGTCGGATCTCATGATCGGCGATCCAACCGGACGGTGACAAGAAGAGGAACGCCGGTCGGCGGCGCCTTCGGGGGACGGCGCCGGCCTCTGGGGCGCCTCGGCGAAATCTCGCGGAAGCTTGACGGACGTTCCCGCGGGAACGTCTCGTGGCAACTTCAGCCTGGCGCCTGACGGCCGACGCCGAGCGCGTGTACAAGGACGAGCGTGTGTACAAGACCTGCATCTTCTGCAAGAAGCCCCTCGACTCCAACGAGGTGGTAGAGGAGTTCCCGGTCGGACGGAGGCTCGCCTTCGACTCGGCGAAGGGGCGGCTCTGGGTGGTGTGCAGGAAGTGCCACCGGTGGAACCTGACCCCGCTCGAGGAGCGCTGGGAGGCAATCGAGACCTGCGAGCGCATCTTCCGCGACACGCGCACCCGCGCCTCGACCGGCAACATCGGCATTGCACGCCACCGGGAAGGCCTGGACCTGGTGCGGATCGGGAAGCCGCCGCGGCGTGAGTTCGCCGCCTGGCGGTACGGCGACCAGTTCGGCACGCGCATGCGCCGTGCCGGTCTCGGCACCGCCGCCGGCCTGGGGGGCGGGTGGTTGCTGGCTGGTCTGCAGCTCTCCTTGCCGGTCGCGGCCGCGTGGGGGGTCGCCGCTTGGTGGCCGATCGTCGCATGGGCCTACCTCCGCCCGATGGCCAGGGTCCGGGTCGGCGGAAAGCCCGGCGAGGACGGCGTCGTCACTCCCAAGAACGTCGCGAAGTTCAGACTCCTCGACCTTGCGTCCATTCGCATATTGCCGGACGATGCCGACCTGGGCTTCGGCGTCGAGATCAAGCGCTCGGGGCGGAAGGCCTGGTTCGCAGGCGAAGACGCCCGCCGGGTGGCAGCCGCCATCGTCCCCCACCTGAACGGATGGGGCGGTTCCCGCTCCGCCGTCCAAAGGGCCGTGGCAGAAATCGAATCCAGCGGCCACCCCAGCCGGTTCCTCGCCGACGTGGCCAACCGGGCTCGTGTTGGCAGGCTCAGCCGGAGGGGACGGATCCGCAGCATGTCCAAGCCCACCCGCCTCGCGCTCGAAATGTCCCTTCACGAAGAGCAGGAGCGCCGCGCGCTCGAGGGTGAACTCTGGTTACTGGAACAGGCGTGGAAGGAGGCGGAAGAGATCGCGGCCATCGCCGACCGTCTCCTCCTCCCCGCGCGCACCGACGAGTTCTTCGACCGCCACGGAACCCGTGACTGATGCGGCAATGAGCCCCATCGTCCTCGGCGGGGTACACGACCTGCGACCCGTGCGACCCCGACGCTGACGATTCCGGCTAGTCGCGTCGATGCTACCTTTGAAGGATCGGGTGTTGTGGAGCCGGCCCCTGGGCTTGGAAGCGAGGTGCCCTGATGCCGAATTGGAAGGAATGTGACGCCGTGGAGCGTGATCCGCGGAAGGTCAGCGGAGCTTGGGTATTTTCGGGCACACGGGTTCCGTTGAGCGCCCTGTTCGAGAACCTGCGGGCGGGTGCCTCGATCGAGCAGTTTCTCGACTGGTTTCAGGGGGTGGAGCGCTGGCAGGTCGAGTCCGTCCTCGACCACGAAGTGGAAGCGCTGGCGGGCGTCGGTGGTCAGTGAAGATCGACGAGATCCGCTCGGCCGTGCACACGATGCAACAAGGCCAGTTCAGAGAAGTCGAAGTGTGATCGTGTGGTCCGAATCAGGCAGATAGCCTACCGCCGTTCCAGGATGCAGTAGCGGTATAGTTTCAGCGTTTCGCGCCAGTCTTCGGGGTATTCGGCGACCATCTCGCCCAGGCCGTATTCTTCCGCCAGTTCCGCGAACGTGCCGGACTCGGCCACCTCGAACGGTGCCTGCTTCTCGAACACCGTCAGGTCGGGGAAGCCGGTGGGGAACGAGGCTTGCATCGCCCGTTCCACGCCCTCGAGCCGCCTGCGGTCCTCGTCGGAGTCGAAGTCGCGGCGCTGCAGGTCCACCGAGAAGTAGTCGAAGGCGATGCGGAACGACGGCATCGCGTCGGCGAGCCGGTTCAGGAACGGCAGGATGCTCTCGGGGGGCAGGTACATCGTGTTGCCCTCCCAGACCATCAGCGTGGGCGCCGCGGGGTCGAAGCCGAGATCGGCCAGGCCGCCGGGAACATCGGCCTCCAGGTAGTTGACGTAGAGCGACGGCGGCTGTTCGATGCCGTTGTCCGCCAGGACGTGGCGCTTGAATTCGAGGACCGCCTTCTGATCCACCTCGAAGAAGGCGACGCCCATGTCATGGTAGTGGTGCGCGCGCATGTCGAAGCCGCCCCCGAGCAGCACGACCTGCCGGGCCCCGTCCACGATCCCCTGCTCCACGAACCGGTTGAAGTAGCGGGTGCGGAAGCGGACCATGGTGGTCGAGGGCGGGAACGCCGCGTCCACTTGCCGGGCGGCCGTGCGCGCCCGGTCGTTCGAGAACCACGGGGCGTAGGGGTCGTTGAAGAGCGGCCGCGGCTTCTCGGGCTCAAGCGCCCGGATGGAGGCGATGACGAAGGCGGTCGCACCGATTTCGTTAATGTCGATCATGGGTCGGAGACCTGGGATGTGTGGGAGTGATGAAGGATGCGGTCGAAGGGACTTCAAGCCGTCTTCATACATAATACGAAGGCGGGAAGACGCCTCAACAGCGCGCCGGTTGATGATCGGAGGTGAACCGGGGAGAATGGGGAGGGGAAGGGCCGCCCCATCGGGTCCGTGGGTGGCTGCCAGCGTACGCCATTCGCATGGAGGGAGACGCCATGTCCGCAGGACGTTATTCCGCGCAAGCCGCCATCCAAGCCCTGGCTCTGGGTCTCGCCCTGGCGGCCGCGCCTCTCACGGCGCAGACGACCATCGGGTTGAGGGGAGGCCTCGGTTCCGCAACCCTGTCCCGGGAGGGGGCGCCGACGCGAGGCGGGGCCGCGTTCGACGAGCCCAGAGGCGGGATCGTGGTGGGGGTCGACGCGGGGGTTCCGCTGAGCGGCGGCTTGGGCGTGCGCATCGGCTTGGGACTGGTCCAGAAGGGCGGCGCCGCGGAGGTCCCGCCGTCAATCACGGCGAGCCGGTCGCTCACCGAGGCGATCGCCGAGATGGACTACCTGCAGTTCTCCGCGCTCCTCCGCGCGGGCAGTGACGCCGAAGGGGGGGCTCTCAGCTTCGGCTTCCTCGCCGGGCCCTACGTCGGCTTCAACCTCTCGTGCCAGGTGGCGGTGATGTCCGTCGATCCCGGGCCCCTCCGCCCCGAGGTCCCGCCGGGGATACCCAACCGCGTCGGCGCGCGAGGGGCCGGGGGCGCCGGGCGCACGGCGAGCGCGCAGGACACGGAAGTGGCGTGCGGGGAGGGCGGAGTGAGCGCGGTCAAGTCAACCGACTTCGGACTCGCCATCGGTGGCGGGTTCCAGGTGAGAATGACCGATTCGCTCGGCTTGGCGTTCGAGGTCATCTACGCCCGGGGCCTGGCCGAAATCGACGACGAAGGGAAGAAGACCGGCCACGTGGCCTTCCAGGGCGGCCTCGTGTTCGCGATCGGGTGATGCGACCCGCGCGGGGGATCGCGATCGCTACCGTGCTCGCAGCCGCCTGCGGCGAGCCGAGCGATTCCGCTTCGCCCTACGTGCGGCTCGATCCGTATGCCTCCGTCGTGTCCCCTCCGAGCCAGCGCGACGAGGTCGTCCTGCTGGAGGGTGGCACGGCGTGCGTCGTCGAGACGTATTGGTACCGCGTCGTCTGTACCCATCCCGCTGGCGACTCGTTCACGTTCGGCACAGAAGGTGAAGGGCCGGGCGAGTTCACGGATCTGGACGATATTCTGCGCGGACCGGCGGGAACGGTCGGCGTAGTGGACGGACGGCTGAACCGTGTGTCCCTGTTCTCGCCGTCCGGCCAGTTCATGGCCTCCACGCCCGGGCTTCCGACCTTCCTGAGCTACAGCGATCCCTCCGCCGTAGGGGGGACGATGACCGCCCGCTATATGAGGCTCGATCCGGGTACCGGCTCTTCCTCCGCACAAGCGGAAATCGACGTCGCCACGGGCGATGTGATATGGGAACGGACGCTCCCGGACGAGGCGGATGTCGTGGATTGCTCGACCTCGTGGCCCGGCCGGGGTCGCCCTCGGCTCGGGGCAGGGTACTCCGATGGAAGCGGCGGTCTTCTCTTCGTCACGTGCTTCGGCGAGTTCCTCGTCTGGTATGCCGACCGGGACGCGGACGATCCCACGACCATCGTGCGGTCGACGTACGTCGAGCGGTATCCGTCCGACGAGGATGTGGCGGCGCTAATGGGGTGGCTGAATTCACAGCCGGCGGGCGGGTTCCGTCCGTTCTCCAGCGAGGAGGAAATCCGGGAGCGACCCAAAGTCTGGTACGGCGCCCGGGTGGTGGATGATGCACGTCGATTCTGGGCCGTGTCGCACTGGAATTCGGTGGACGATGTGATCCCCGCCCTCAGCTACATCGACATGTTCCGACTCACCGAGCAGGGCCCCCAGTATGCCCTGACTTTGCAGGTAGCGGACAAGGTCGTGGCGATGGATGTCCTGGGGAACACGCTCGCGGTCCTGGTGCAGCGCGACGTCGGCGGCGTGATCCCGGAGCGCCGCGTGAACTGGTACGACGTGACTCAGGTAACCGCCCAGCGCTGATAGCCCTGAACAGGCGGCAGGTCCGACTACCGGTTGGGTCCGGGCCGGGGGATCAAGCGAACAGGAGTTCCAGGGCCTCCAGGCATCCGGCCCAGCCGCCGCGGGGGCCTTCCGTGTCCTCCGCCGTCGGGAAGCCCTCGTGAGTGAGGACGATTCGCGTCGCCTCCCCCTCGGGTAGAAACTCGACCGTCACCAGGGTTTCCCCGACCCAGTCCTCCGCCTCTTCCAGGTCCCACGTGTAGACGAGCCGCCGAGGGAAATCGACCTCCCGGTACGTGCCGAACACTTGGTAGATCTTCCCTCCCTCCACCTCCATGCGAAGCGTGAACGCCCCGCCTTCGACAAGATCGCGCTCGTAGCCGAGGATCCTGCCGCCGCGCGGGCCGTGCCAGCGCACCACCAGCTTCGGGTCGGTCCAGGCCCGGAACACCGTCTCGGGGGCGGCCGCGATCACTCTCGAGAGGCGGACCGTCCGTGCAGGATCGATCGTCATGCGGATTCTCCTGACTCGAAATAGGAGGCCAGCGCGTCGAGCTCGGCCTCCCAGAACTCCCGGTATGTCGCGACCCAGTCCGCGGCTTCCCGCATCGGTCGGGCGTCGAGCGCACAGCGGCTCGTGCGTCCGTCGCGCGTCCGGTCGACAAGCCCCGCCCGCTCCAGCACCCGCAGGTGTTTCGAGATCGCCGGCCGCGACACGTCGAACGGCGCCGCCAGTTCGCCGACCGTCGCTTCTCCCTCGGAGAGGCGCGCCAGGATCGCCCGCCGGGTCGGATCGGACAGCGCCCGGAAGGTCGCGTCCAGCTGTCGAGAAAAGGTAACCATATGGTTACGAATAAAACGCTCACCACGTTCCGTCAAGCCCGAGGGGTGGATCGCGCCTCTGCAGGGGTCTATGGTGGAAGTCAGCAGTGCGTCCCCCACGGACGCTGCGGCTGACGAGCCTCTATCACGTGAGCGGGTAGAGGCTGGTCATGAAACGAACCCTCTGTGCGCTTCGGCGAGGGGCGCCGGATCAAGGAGATCGATGTTCAGATACGCAGCCGTGGTGCTCTTGCTCGTGGGGTGCGGCGAGTCGTCCGCGCCGCCCGAGCCGCCTCCGCCCGAGCCGCTCCCCCCGCGGGACAACATCACCGGCACCTACGAGGGCCAGTTGGGGGCCTGGGGGTTCAGAATCCGGCTGACCGACGACGACGGGGCGCTGTCCGGCTCCTACGCCATCCGCACGAGTACCACCGGAGAGTTCGAGAACTCCGGGACGCTCGCGGGATCGGCGACGCAGCGGCCCAACCAGGCCCTGACACAGGATGTCTCGCTCACATTGGCGGGGACCCTCGTCGGAACCTTCACCGGCGCCGCAACGGGGCGGTCGAGGCTGGCCGGAACGATCGAGTACCAACCGGGGGACGGGAGCGGCGGGCTGCAGAGGCTCGAGATCACGCTCACCCGGTCCGGCTTCTAGCTAGCCCAGCTTTCCGGCGATCGTGAGGACCGTGCCGGCCAGGTCCTCGATATTGTCGACGATGCGGGTGACCTTCTCGTTCCGCGAGCCTGCTCCGTTCACGATCTCCATCAGCTCCGCCAGCCGCTGCTTGTCGTCGTGGGTCGGGAACAGCTCCTCGATCTCGCGGTCGGTCATCGTGGTGAGTGACGAGATATCGCCGGCCAGTTGACGGTCGGTCTCCTCGGCCGCCTCCGCGGCGATCTTGCTCCAGTCCAGGCCCATGGGGCGTTCTCCCGTGCCGTGGGTCAGCGGGTCAGCTGCCCGCAATCGTGGTCTTGATCTCTTCGAGCTTTTCCAGGTACTCGGTGGCCTCGCCGGCGCCCGATACCAGGCGCGACACGGCGGTGTCGACGCCATCGATCACGCCGGACACCCGGTCCTCCGTCACACCCGTCGCCTCGAGAAAGCGATCGCGGTTCTCGGCGACCTCGGCCGCGGACCAGAGAAAGCTGGTGAGGGTGTTGTTGATCGCCGCCGCCTCGTCATAGGCCCGCTTGATGCTCCGGCCGACCTGACGCTCCAGCGCGTCGAGCGGCGCCACGAGTTCGAGACGCTTCTCGTTGATCTGCACCTGAAGGGCGGGGCCGGCATCGACCAGAAACTGGACGCGGTCCGCCTCGCTCCCGTCCTCGACGATGCGACGCCACTCGGCGGCCACCTGCGGGTTGCCGAAGATGTTCCGGGCGAACCGCGGCACCCATTTCTCGGCGAGAAAGCGGTCGATATCCCGACGCTTGAGGTCGAAGTACCGCTCCAGGAGCGTGATGTTGGCGTTCTCCAGCGCCTTGATCCGTTGACCGAGGGTCTGCGACAGCTCCGGCGCCTCGCTCGGAATGCTCGCGCACCCGCACACGACCAACGTCAAGAGGCCCAGCAGGGCAGAACGGGTCCTCATCGCTACACGCCTCCTTGGTTGCCTGAACCGGCCGGAACACGGAATCGCGTCCGTCGACCCCGCGGCACGCGGCGCGCCGGGGACTCCTGTACAACGCATCCCGACCGCCGATTGCGACGGGTGCCGGCCGATGGCACATGAAAGCTCGGGTCCGATAGATTTCGTCCTCGTCGATCCATCGTGAGGCACCGCGGCCCGCCCCCCCAGCCAACCCCCGGTACATGAGCAGATCATCCAGCGACCGCTCCGAGTGCAGCGCGTAGCCGTAGCGCACCAACCATGGCCGACTGGAAGGAGGTCCACGGTGGGACGCCTACGCGTACGGCCTCTAGCGGTTGGCGCGCATTCCGTCGAGGAGGGTGGAGGTGGTTTGGCGGATCAGGGCGTCGACGTCCACGGCGGTGAGGATCTGGCCCTCGATCAGGAGTGACGCGAGGCCGTGTACGGCGCCCCATGCGACGTAGGCCTGGAGGTGCGGGTCCTCTCGCCTGATCGTGCCGCTCTCCTGGTATGACTGGACGATGCGGACGAGCTCGTCGAACAGGGCGTTCGCGGTCTCGCGGAGTTCGGGGTGGTCCTCGCGGGTGATCGCTTCCTTTCCGTACATCAGGCGGTAGTGCCCCGGGTTTTCGAGCGCGAACCGCACGTACACCCGGCCGACCTCCGGAAGGTGCTCGATCCCCGCGTCCGGGGCTCCCGCGCCCACCGCCTCCAGGCGGTCTCGGAGACGGTCGAAACCGGCGGCGGCGACCGCGACCAGGAGCGCGGACTTGTCCTCGAAGTGGCGATAGGCGGCGGACCGCGATACGCCGAGGCGCCGGCCGATCTCGCGCATCGTCACGCTTGAGGTCCCTCCCTCGTCGATCATCGCGGCGGCTTCGGCGAGCAGTGCCGCCCGCAGGTCTCCGTGATGATACGCGGTGCTTTCCCGGGTCATGCGGCCAAGGTATCCGTCTCGGGTTGATCAGCAATGTTGACATCGTCAACGTGGCCCACTAAGTTGACGGCGTCAACAAGCTCGGATCGACCACTCGAAGGAGGGAAGGGAAGATGGCCGGCAACGAGGAGATTACCGGATTCCTGAAGGCGGGCCTGGAGCGAAGCCTGCCCCGTGAGCAACTCAAGGGGGTGCTTCTCGAGGCGGGCTGGCCGCGGGACCAGGTCCGACGCGCCCTGGACGGTTTCGCCGATGTCGCGTTTCCGATTCCCGTCCCGCGTCCCGCCCCGTACCTGTCCGCTCGCGAGGCCTTCGTCTACCTCGTTCTCTTCGGCACGCTGTACGGGAGCGCGATCAGCTTCGGGAGCCTCCTGTTCGCGTTCATCCACCAGGCGTTTCCCGATCCTTCCCTGGCCCCCGCGGCCGCACTCGAGATGGCGCGGGAAGAGATCCGGTGGTCGATCTCCTTCCTCGTCGCGACGTTTCCCGTCTTCGCCTTCGTCTTCTGGACGAACGATCGCGCGGTCCGGAAGGACCCGGGCCGGCGGCTGTCGCGCGTTCGGCAATCGCTGACGTACCTGTCCCTCTTCGTGGGCGCGGCCACGCTCATCGGCGTCGTCACGAGCATCGTCTACAACCTTCTTGGCGGCGAACTCACGGTCCGGTTCGCCCTGAAGGTCCTCACGGTCGGCACGATCACCGGCTCGCTGTTCGGGTACTTCCTCCGCGACGTGCGCAGGGAGGAGGCGGCGGCATGAAGCGCTCGACGCGATCCATCGTGCTGGGCGTCTCGGGAGCCGCCGTGGCCGCGGCGGTGGCGCTCGGAATCGGTTTTCTGGGATCTCCCGCCGAGGAGCGCGAGCGCCGGATCGACGACCGGCGACTCGCCGACCTGCACGAAATCACGGCGGCTGCCGATCTCTACTGGACGCGACACGGGCGGCTTCCGGCCTCGCTGGACGACCTGGCGGCCGAGCCCGGCCTGAACATCAGCACCCGCGACCCCACCCGCTCGGAGCTGTACGAGTACCGGGCGCTCGACGACGGCCGCTACGAGGTGTGCGCCACCTTCGCGACGGATTCCGGGGGGGCAACGGGAAGCTCTTCGATCGTTCAGAGGAGCTGTCAGGGCTGCCACGGCCCGGGCTCGCCCATTGCGGCCCGCCTCGACGATCCGGTGGCCGCGCACGTCGCGTTTCGGGACGTGTGGGCGCACGGCGCGGGGCGGCACTGCTTCCAGAGGCGCGTTCGGTGAGGCGCCGGCCGGGCTGCCGGCCCCCGCCCCTTCGCATAGCTTCGTGCATGCCGAGCGGGACGCGGCTCTTCGAGATCGTCGAACTGGATACGTTCAACCTCTGCGGATGGGGATGACCTAATGGTGCTCACGCCTTCGACCATGGTGGAGCTGGGAACGCCGGCGCCGGACTTTCGCCTGCCCGATCCGTCCGGTCGGGAATGGGCGCTGTCCGATGTGGTCGGGGAGGGCGGGCTGCTCGTCGCCTTCATCTGCAACCACTGCCCGTACGTGATACACCTGCGCCACGGGCTGGCCGAGTTCGCGCGCGACTACCAGGCTCGCGGGCTGGGCGTGGTCGGGATCAATGCCAACGACGTGGCCACCCATCCGGCGGACTCGCCGGAGCGCATGGCGGAGGAGGTCGAGCAGGTGGGGTACACCTTCCCGTACCTCTTCAACGAGTCGCAGGAGGTGGCGAAGGCGTACGGCGCGGCCTGCACGCCCGACTTCTTTCTGTACGATGGCGACGGCAGGCTGGTGTACAGGGGCCAGTTCGATGGCTCCCGCCCGAACAGCGGGGTCCGGGTGACCGGCGAGGATCTGCGCGCGGCGGCGGACGCCCTGCTGGAGGGGCGAGCGCCGCTGGCCGCGCAGACCGCGAGCATCGGGTGCAACATCAAGTGGAAGCCGGGGAACGAGCCGGCATAGTTCCTCACCGCCGGTTCTCGGGCACTCCGAACGGGTAGAGGCCGCTGAGGTCCACATGCTCGTAGGGCAGCGCGTCGAGGAAGACGGTGCCCACGAAAGGCCCGGGCGCCTCCACAACCAGAACGGTGGGCGCGTAGCCGGTTTCGTCGAAGCCGCGGCGGAAGTGGATCCGTGACTTGACGACGAAGACATCGTAGTCGGCCGGGTCGATGGTCCCGAAGCGGAATTCGTCCGGGTAGAGGACCTGTTCGTAGGCGGGGGTGAGGAAGACGACATTGCCGTCGCCGAAGGAGATGGCGGCGATGCGGTCGTAGCCGAAGCCTTCCCCGAAGTACTCCAGCGTGCCGGTGACGCGATGGGGGGAGCCGCCGGAGGGGGTGAAGCCGCCGATCTCCTGATCGAACGGGTCGCCGGGCCGGGCGTCGGCCGCCGCGAGGGCGTCGAGGGTGGCGGGGGAGGTGATCGTGCCGTAGAGCACCCTGCCGATGCCGGCCGCCTCGAAGGCGCTCAGGATGTGTGTGGCATCGCCGGGGCGGTCGCTGTAGTCGCCGACCGCGACGGGGGTCTCGCCGCGTGAGATGGCGCCCGCGACGGTCCGGGCGGCCTCGGTGGGGCCGGGGAAGCTGCCGAGCGCGAAGTCCTCGCGGACGCGCCACATGAAGTCGTCCATGTCGTCGGCGATCCGGTCCGCGAGCGCCTGGTCCCCGTTGGTCATGACCTGGATGGTGGCGCCCACGTCGGGCACGTCCGACCAGGGATAGCCGAAGAAGACGCTCACGTAGGCGTCGTGCTCGCGCGCCTCCCAGCGCCGCGCGCGCTCCATGATGTCCATCGCGGGAGACTGGCCGGTCCACTGCAGCACGGTGGCGGTGATGACGCCGGGTTTGCGGGTGGCGGTCGTGGGCTCGTATTCGCCCCGCGCGGCGAGCCGCAGGGCGCGGGCCGCGCGTTCTCCCTGGATGTACGAGTCGTAGTGGGGGAAGCGCTTGGTTACGAAGGAGAAGTCGGCGTGCTCGAGGAACTCGCCGTCCTCGTTGCCGTGGAGGTCGAAGGTCGCGGCGATCGGGACGTCCGGGCCGACGAGCTCCCGGAACCGGCGGGCGATCTCGGCTTCGGGGCGGGGGACGTCCCGCACGGCCATCGCCCCGTGCAGCGCGAGAAAGACCCCGTCGACCGGCAGCTGCGCCTCCAGTTCGGCCAGCATGGCGTCGAGGAAATGCTCGAAGGTCTCCCGCGTGTTCCAGCTGCGCGACGAGCCCCCGAAGACGCCGAGCGGCGAGGTGAGCGGCACGAGGTCGATGTCCCCGAGCTCGCCGGCCCGTTGGACGAAGCCGCCGATGTAGTCGCCGGCGCCGAGCAGCGCGTCCCCGGAAACCGGCTCGCTGAAGCGAAGCCAGTCATCGACTTCGGTGTCGCCGCCGGGGCAGAAGGTGCAGGTCTCGTGCTGGTAGCTGGCGACGGCGAAACGGAGCGGGGCCACGTCGCCCCCCGAGGGAGAACCGCAGCCGAGGAGGGTTGCGGCAAGTGCCGCGGTGGCCGACAGCGCCCCTCCACGCGGCGATCCGGGGGTCCGTTTCGATCCTTCACGTTCCGTTGTCATTCTCCCGTCCCTCGTCTGTAGCCACCCTCGTTGTCGCCACCGGTGAAGCCGTGGCGGAGTATGGGGAAGAAGCGGTCCAGCGGCCACTCGATCCACCCTCTCTAGCTGCTGCTTCCAGATGTTTCTTCGGGTCGCACACGTCGCTGCGCCGGCCCGCCGATGAGGTTGACGTGGCGGGGGATCGCGTTCGATCCTGCGAGTACTCCGGGGGGATCCATGACCGAACGTTCGAAGCGCATCCCGTCGCTGGTCCTGCCGGTTGCCGGCCTCGGGCTTACCACATTCTTCACAATGGCCATGGCGACCGCCGGAGCCGCGGCGCTCTGGATCATTCTCTTCGGCCTCCTGATGGGCGCCCTCGCCAGCCAGATCTCTCAGCTGGAAGTGAAGAGCTACCTGGACGCTCAAAGCGAGGAGTCGGACCGCCTCCCGGGGCGTTTCCGACTCGTGTTCGTGATGGGCGTTCTCTTCGGGATCGCGGGAATGACCGTGATCGTCGTGTCGGACGCGGTCGGTGGGCTCGCATTGCTGCTTTTCGTGCTCGCCCTCCTGATGGCCGGACGCATCAGCAGGAGCCTTCGCCAGGCCCTGACGAGCGGGCTGAGCACGGATTCGGAGTCCGCGGAGGAAGGTGAAGACCCTCAGTCCCGGCCCGACTTCATGTCGCCATTGGCGGCGATCGGCGATACGACGCGTAAGCAGCTGGTCAACCTGGCATGGCTCGTGCTCGGGTTCGCGGTGGGGGCGGGCCTTGCACTGCTGTCCGCGGTCGCGGTCGACGCCCAGTTGGGTGGATAAGCGAATCGCCTTGCAACCCGATCCCACGTCGCGGTTGCAAGGCGATTTTCGCTATCGGGCGGGGCGGCAGAGTGGCAGGGGGTGGAGGTCGCCTGTCCCATCGCATCCCCTTCGGCCGTCTTGCGCTTGAGTTTACGCCCTGGCCGCGGAAATCGCCGAGAACACCGTAACGCTCGAGCGTCGCCTCGCCAGCGACTCGGAGACCCCGAGGCTGGGGCGGTGATGGAGGTCCGCTGACGATGGCGAAAAACCTGACCGAGGCTAGATTGAATCGTTCGCTGACGGCCCTGGAGGTGGAAGATGAAATACCGGGTAGCGCTTCAAGAGTCCGAAGAGGGATTCTCCGTCTGGGTTCCTGGCCTACCGGGTTGTGCGTCCCAGGGGACGACCGAGGAGGAAGCCTTGGCGAACATCGCGGAGGCAGTCCGCGAGTACCTGGACGTGGCGGTCGAGAACGCCGCTGGCATGGTGATCCGCGAGATCGAGGTCGCCGTATAGGCCGTGCCGAGGATTCCCGGTGTCAACCACCTCCGAGCGGTGCGGGAGTCAAGAAACGAGGTGCCCACATGTCGAGCTGGAAAGAATGTGACGCGGTTGAGCGTGATCCGCGGAAGGTCAGCGGCGCCTGGGTCTTCGCGGGGACCCGAGTCCCGGTCAGTGCCCTGTTCGAGAACCTGCGGGCGGGGGCTTCGATTGAGCAGTTTCTTGACTGGTTCCAGGGCGTGGAGCGCTGGCATGTCGAGTCCGTCCTCGACCACGAAGTGAAAGCGCTGGCGGGCGCCGGTGGTCAGTGAAGATCCTGTTCGACCAGGGCACTCCAGTGCCGCTGAGGCGGCACCTTGAGGGCCACCGCGTGGATACCGCCTACGAGCGCGGGTGGTCCGGACTTCGAAACAGCGCCCTGCTGGACAGAGCCGAAGAGCACGGCTACGACCTCCTGATCACGACCGACCAGAGCCTCCGGCACCAACAGGATCTCTCGGCCCGCGCGGTGGCGGTGCTCGTCCTGCAGTCTACGGCTTGGCCGCGCATTCGAGAGCGGATTGACGAAATCCGCTCGGCAGTCAGCGAGATGCAGCGAGGCCAGTTCAGGGAAATCTCTGTGTAGACGCGTCCCTCGGGGGGATGCGTCGCCAGCCCGAAAGGCTTGCAGGTGATGTCGGAAGAAAGTTCCAAGGGAGCGCAGGCAGGGGATGGAGGTCGTCTGACCCAACGCATCCCCTTCGGTCGTCTTGCGCTTGAGTTCGTGGTGATCGTGGTCGGCGTTCTCGTTGCCCTCGGTTTCGATCAATGGATGACGAACGTCGACCACCGCCGACTCGTCAACGAGACGCTTTACGCCCTGGCCGCGGAAATCGCCGAGAACACCGTGGCGCTCGAGCGTCGCATGGCCTATCACGACCGGATCCTGCCGGGGCTTGTCGAGAATCAGCGGGCTGCCGAAGGGGGCGAGCGCCAGAGGATCTCGATCAGCGGAGCACTGCCGGAAGGGCTCGGCCTCACGCCGCTGAGGAGTACGGCGTGGGAGTTGGCCAGCGTGACCGAAGCCGTGCGGCACTTCGATTTGCCGATTCTCTCCACGCTCTCCCTCACGTACGCCATTCAGGAATCGCTCCACGAGTACGACCGGATCGTTTCGGCCGGGATCATCCAACCTCAGTTCTTCGCGGCCACGGACCAGCCCGGCGCGGTCATCTACCTCGGCGTCATGTTAAGCGACGTTCGGGCACGGGAAGACGAGCTTGGGCGGTTCTACGCCGAGACGCTGCGGCATGTGCGCCAGCGACTAGGAGACCCCGAGGCTGGCGCGGTGATGGAGGTCCGCTGACGTAAGATGTTGAGGGAGCGAGCAGCCGCGCTTCGTCACCGGTTCTCCGCTAGGCAAGGGCTCGGCGCAGTCACGCGAGTTGCCCGAGGCTTCCGGTTCGCGGTAGCGCGATCCATCCCTCCTCCTTGGCCAGCTCGCGGTCGCTGGGCGGAATCGGCTCGCAGCAGCCCTTGGAGGCCGCTCTGGCCACGAGGGCCGCGACGAGCGCATCGAGCATGTCGTCGGAGGCCTTGCACCGGGCCCAATACTCTTCGGAGAGATTGAGCCAGTCCGCGGTTCGCTCGGCGAGATCGCTTACGAGCCGGGCCCGAACCGCCGCCCCCTTGGTGCGCTTGTAGCCGCGCGAGGGGAAGCCCCATACGTGGAGGGCGGCTGCGGGGTAGACTTCAACGAAGCGGCCGCCGCCGCTCCGGTCGATGGTTTCACCAGCGGCGGCCACCTCCGCGAGCAGGCGGACGGCTCGCATGGCGGGCACCGCGATGAGATCCGACGAGACGCTCAGCGGCCATCGACCCAGCCGCTCCCTCACGAACTCATCAGTTCGTCGAAACCGAAGCTGGGGAACGTCGGCGGAAGGCCAGACCGTCTCTGCCGAGTAGGCGGCGATGGCCCGGGTGAAGGGCGCGGGCCAGCCGAAGGGGGCGTCGATGCCGATCTTGTCCGCACGCCCGAACAGCTCATGCAGGTTGGCGTCCGTCGCGCCCAGCGATAGCGCCTCGATGCGCGCCGACCCGCGATCCCAACGGATCAGGCAGGTGGCCGTTCGCTTCGGTTGCGAGGCGAGATCGATCCCCAGCGTGACCATTGATTCAGACGCGGATAGGGGATCCACTGCAGTTCGCCGCCGGCTGCCGATCTTACCGCGACGCGGACGGCCGAGGGAACAGGTCCAGCGGGTTGCGCAGAATGGCGTCGGCCTGATCCTCCACGTCGGCCAGGCGGTCGCGCACCGACTCCGCCACATCGCGGATGCCGTCGAGTTCCGTGTCGATCGCGACGTGAATCGCTTCCAGCTCCGACCGGACGGTCTGGACGGCTCCGCGTACGCTGCTCGTCACCCACCACGCCGACCCGATGATCGTGACGATCAGGGCCAGGGGAACGATGAGGTTGCTCTTGTTCAACGCGCTCGTGCTCGATGCCATGTCTGCCCTCCTATTCTCTCGGGTCGATAGGCTTTTGGCTCTGAAATCGGCCCGACCAAGCGGTCAGGAAGCGCCGGACGTCGATCGGCCCGTCGTGCAGGCTGAGAGGATTCCTCACGTCAAACCACCGGGCCGCCCAACAACTACTCGTCATCGTCTGAGATGAACTGGCTGATGAGTTCAATGACAGCCAAGACGAGGGCGGGCGTGGCGGTGTTCATACCAAGAGCGGCTGCGGTCGCAACAACGACTGCCATGATGGCCATGGCTTTGTTCCTGTTCATCCCCTCCTTCAAGATACGAGGAG
>JAPPBA010000067.1 GCA_026705295.1 Candidatus Palauibacter australiensis | reverse complement strand
CGTGTTTCTTGATTATGAACTGTAGAGGATGTTTCATGGCTATCTATCCTTCCCGGTGGTCTCGAATTTTAACTTGCAGACCGGCAGCTGTGGCGGAACAGGGTGTAGCTATATGAATGACAGTCACATGGGACAGTTTGGCGGCAGATCGAACAGGCTTACGTCGTGGTGGGGAGTTGGGTTCTTCCGTCCATGAACATCGCGGCGAGGGGGACCGTGAGGGTCGCGGCGGTGATCGCGGTGATTGCGACCAGGTCGCCGCACATGGTTCCGCAGAGCGACATTTCGCGGATCGGGGGGATGAGGAGGTGAACGAAGACCAGCATGTAGCAGACGCCGATCCGGATCCGTAGCCACGCTTCCAGGCGTCCGCCATCGGAGGCGAACCATAGTATTTCGCCGACGACTCGGTGCTCCTTCGCGCGCTTCTCATCCGCGGTGGTCGCAATGGCGCGGTATCGATGGTACAGGACTTCCCGGACTACCAGCATCATCACCATGCAGATCGCCGCCAGGCCAACGGTAAGCGGATTGTAGAGCCTGTCGTTGTCGGGTATCCCGAGCGCGCTCAAACCGAGGGCGTTCACGCCCAGGTAGAGCGGAATGGAGCTCCCCCAGGCGAAGGCGCCTATCCCCGTGTGTCGATCCGCTCGACACCACCGCAGCAGGATCCCGCCCAGGACGTACACGATGGCGACGAGGAGGAACATCGCCAGCGCCGCCGCCGCGGGACCCTGTCCCGCAAGTCCGGCCGTGACGGATGGGGCCTGCGTCATCGCAATGGCGAATGCCATGACCGATGTCGCGGCACCGACGGCGAGAGCCTGACGGACGCCCTTGTTGACGCCCCTGCTACGGATGACCCTGATTCGGTCCCGCAGACCGGAGACCAGAGATCCGATGTCTCCGCGTTCGCCCGTTTCCCGGCTCTCAAGGGCCGGAAGCCGCGCGTCGATGAACGCCTTGCGGTTGCGTCTCCGAATCGTTTCTACGTCGTCGAGATACCTGCGTCTGGGGAGGTGCACCCGAAGGAGCAGCCACAGTCGTGCGTAGAAGCGGTTGAATGCAGCGGCGGCGCCGCGTGTCGAGGCGCCGCGCACAACCGCCCGTTCCTCCGTGGCTCGGTCGCTGAGCCTCAGCCACGACTCGAGTCTGCGGCTCGCCCGCCGAACGTTGGACAGGTGCGTTGCGGAGTTGACGTATACCGTGCCGGCCGCCATGCCGACCATCAGCACGGGCAGCGCGTACCCGAGGATCCAATACAGATTGCCTTCCGCGAGCCAGTTCTGCGGTTCGAGCTGCAGAGAGAAATGCATGTTCGTCGTGTCGCCGGAGGCAGCGTGTCGACAGGGTTCCCGGTTGGGGCGGTCGAGAGGTCGAAACCTGCGTCCGGCCGTGACCATAGAACAGGACGTAACCATATGAAATAAGAGTCACATCGGACGGTTGCGGCACAGATCGGATGGTCTGTCCAGAGGGCCGGACGGCCTCCCGGCCGGAGACCCGTGTCAGTGCCCGGGGTCGGGCGGCGGCGGGTCGAGCAGGGGGGCGAAATGCTCCAGGGCGAAGGCGGCGAGGAGTTGGTTCGGAGGGATGCGTTCCAGCTCGAGGAGATTGCAGCCGAGCCACCTCTTCGCCTTCCGGCGCAGGGTTTCCCGAGGGAGTCCGAGTTGCGCGCTCACCTGTTTCCACTTCGCGCCGGTGGCTCGGAGCTGCTGCGCCCGGAGGATGGCGAGCCCGCCGAGGAACCGGTTGAACGTCGTCCGGCCGCGGGCGCGGGCCTGGAACTGCTGAAACAGCGTCACAGGCGAGCAGTCCACCGCCGCCGCGAGTGCCTGCACGTTGCGGACGGGCGTGCGGCGAGCCTCCCGGAGGGCGTGCGCCACGGCGGAGCGGAGGGCCGGCGGCGCCGTCGACCGCCGGATCTTGTCCGCCATCTGCAGCAGGGCGGACCCGCCGCGTGCGGACTCGATGCGCGAGGCGAGCTGACCTTCGACGTCCTCGAACCAGACGAGATCCGCCACCTGCACCCTGCTCAGGAGGCGCGCGATGGCGATCTTCCGGTCCGTCACGAGGATCACCGGAACCCACGGGAGCTTCCGCTCGACCTCGCGCAGGACGGCGATCCTCTCCGCCAGGAGCCCGCTGCGGCTGCCGAACACCAGACACTCGATGCCCAGGTCGGCGACCGTGAGGTCGTTGGCCGCGTGGATCACGCGAACGCCGCCGGCGACGGCGCGTCTCATGAGTTCCGCATCGCGGGGCGTGTCCGCGAGGATGCCGATCATTCTTCGACTCCCGCTACGCCAGCGATTGCTTCGGCGATTCCATCGGCGGGGGGGAAGCCCACTCGCGGTCGCGCAGCCACAGGGCGATGGCCGCCAGCGTGAAGGAGGCGGACCACACCCAGTAGGAGAGACCCAGGTGGCCGTACGCGACGAGTTCGGCGTCGACCGGGATCGGGATGGGCAGGAGGAGGTTGAACGCTCCGACTCCAAGGCCGGTAGCGCCGACGACTCCAGCGACGTAGCCCACCCACGCTTCGACCGAGCGTCGGGCACGCCGGAAGGCCAGGGCCGTGGACATCATGAGCAGGGCCGAGAACGCCGCGAGGACCCACACGGAGATCGGCGCGGGCTGCAGAAGCTCCTGCCACGAGACCGACATCCTGAAGTCCGGGTGCAACGGCTCAAACGCCACGGCGCCGAAATCCGAGAGAATCAACGACAGCGCGTACAGTCCCCACCCTCCCAGGAGGAGACTCCGCCACGCCGGGGTGTCCTGCTTCGCGAACTCCCGGAAGAGCAGGTTGGGATCGCCGAGTTCATCCCGGGCGGCGGCCTCGATAGCGGCGGCGGAGGCCGGTGCGTCCCGCGCCCGGTCGTCGGCCGCGTGGGCCCGCAGGTGGTCCTCGAGTTCCGCCAGTTCGCGTCGTGAGAACCGCCCCCCGGCCTCCAGACCCCTGCGCCACTTCCGGATCCCGTCATCCAGCCGAGACATCGCCGCCTCGCCAGGATAGCTCCAGCACTCCGTACATGGCCCGCCAGCTCTTCCGGTCGGCGGCCAACTGCCGCCGCCCGAGGGTCGTCAGGCTGTAGTACTTGCGCGGTCGCCCTTCGTCGGTGGGTTCCCAGTAGCCTTCAATGAGGCGGTCCTTCTCGAGCCGGTGCAGGAGGGGATAGAGCATCCCGCCCGACCACTCCAGGTCGCCGCCGGAGAGCCGCTTCACCTGCTTGATGATCTCGTAGCCGTACGTGTCGCCGCCGGCGAGGATCGAGAGCACCAGAGGGCGCGAGGAAGCCGCCACCAACTCCTTGTAGATCAACTTCTTCATCCGTTTTATTGATATGTAGAAGTACGACGTAGATCGAGTATCTACATATCATGCGCGACGAATCGTTGCAACCGCGAGCATTCAGGCGCCGGACACACCCCGGCGCGCTCTCCGGACTCGCGCGACCAGGTATCCCAGCA
The DNA here is from genome assembly GCA_026705295.1 of Candidatus Palauibacter australiensis. Taxonomy (NCBI): domain Bacteria; kingdom Pseudomonadati; phylum Gemmatimonadota; class Gemmatimonadia; order Candidatus Palauibacterales; family Candidatus Palauibacteraceae; genus Candidatus Palauibacter; species Candidatus Palauibacter australiensis. Next base: position 20,683 of record JAPPBA010000067.1, on the reverse strand, counting down.
GGCTGAGGACCAGGACCCCCACCGCGCATCTCGTCGCCAGGGACTGAAGGAACCGCGCCCGTATCGCCTCCCGGCGCGCTTCCTCCTCCCGCAGCATCTCGGCCAGACGCTTGTCTCTCGCCCGCCCCGCTGGGGTAAGCCCCCCCTCGGTCTCCGCCGACAGGTCGGCGCCGCGCCTGATCAGCACCTCCACGACAGCCGGATTCGGGTTTCCCATCGGGCCGTCCCAGATCCTTCGGGCGGCGTCGTGCAGCGGCGTCCCTCCGTCGTGCTTCCGGACGTTGACGTCGGTCACGCTGGCGAGTGCATCCACGACGGCAGGGTTCTCGTTGACCAGGGCGGCGAGGTGAAGGGGTGTGCGGCCGTGCGTGGTCTCGGCGTAAGCGCTCGCCCCGTATTCCAGCAGTGCCCCTGCCATTGCCGGGTTCCCGTTGTACCTGGCCGCCCAGTGCAGGGGCGTCCGACGCGCGCGGGTCGCAGCCTCCAGTTTGGCCCCCGCCTCGACCAGCACCCCGATCACGTCGGGATCGTCGCTGAACCGCGCCGCCAGGTGCAGGGGCGTCCGCTCGCCCGGGGCGGACCGCTCGTCGACGCTGTACCCGGAGGCGAGACACGTCCTCACCGCCGCCGGGTCCGCCTTCTCCCAGAACGGTCCCGTCGACCAGTCCTCGCACGGAACCTGGACCGGCGCGACGCCAACCGCGGCCAGAGCGGGAAGAGCAAGGAGTGCCGCCCACAGCGGTGCCTCGGTCACGAGGCGCCCTCGTCGTCGACATCGACGGGGCCGGCCGCGAGGGCCGCCTCGAGATCGAGCCAGAACGGCTCCCAGATATGCCCGTCGGGGTCCGCGAAGGCGCGCGCGTACATGAAGCCGTAGTCCATCGGTTCCCGCGGTTCGTCCGCTCCGTGCGCGAGCGCCGTCTCCATGAAGCCGTCCACTTCCCCGCGGCTCTCCAGTTGGAGCGAGACCAGGACCTCCGTCGCCGCGCGCGCATCCGCGAGGGGTCGAGGCGTGAACGTGGCGAACCTCTCGTGCGTAACGAGCATGCAGTAGCAGTTGTCGCTGATCTCCATCCCCAGGGTCGCCTCATCGCTGAAATCGTCGTCGAAGGCGAAACCGAGAGCCGCGAAGAAGGCCCGCGAGCGTTCGAGGTCGGCAACCGGGAGGTTGATGTAGACGTTCATGGGAGCTTCCTCAGGCGCTGCCGATCCGGAAGGGAGAGGTTCATCGTGCGCATGGCTTAAGGTTGGCGATCACGGCAATTGCGACAACTCTGTGCGAGCGTCACCGGCCTGCACTTGCACCGGGTGATGCGCTACGGTACTACGAGCGAGGCCCCTGACTCGGAGCGATACATGAACACGGCTCAGATGGAGCACTATAAGCAGAAGCTCGCCTTCGAGACCGACGCGTGGGACCTCAAGGAAGCGCTGGACCGGGACGATCCCGTCGTCGTGATCGACGGACGGTCCGCCGAGGCCTACGCCCGGGAGCGCATCCCCGGCGCCGTGAACCTCCCGCACCGGGAGATCAGCGCCGAGACGACGGCGGCGCTCGACCGGTCCAGGCTCTACGTCTGCTACTGCGACGGGATCGGCTGCAACGCCTCCACCAAGACCGCCCTCAAGCTCCTCGGCCTGGGGTTCGAGGTGCGAGAACTCATGGGCGGCCTCGACTGGTGGAAACGCGACGGCTACGCGACAGAGGGCGCCGAAGCCCGCGCCGGGACCGAGATCGCCTGCGGCTGCTGAGCCCGCCACGGCGTTCCCGCGGGAACGTCTCGTGAGCGGACGAGCGGGACGTTGACGGCAGTCGGGACGTCGCGTGAGTCGGCGGACTACAATCTCGTCGTGGTGGGGGCCGGGTTCGCGGGGCTCGCCTGCGCGCGGCGGGCGGCGGAGCGGGGGCTCTCCGTCCTCGTTCTGGAGCGGCAGTCGGAGCCGGGCGAGCGCGTTCACACCACCGGGATCCTCGTCAAGGAAGCGTGGGAGGAGTGGGCCGCCCCGGCGTCGCTCGTCCGCCGAATCCAACGCGTCCGCGTCTACGATCCGGTCCACCGCTTCGTCGAACTGGAGCGGGACTCGTACTTCTTCATGGCGACGGATACGGCGGGGCTTTTCCGCCACATCGTCGACGAGACCCGCCGCTCGGGGGCCGAAGTCCGGTTCGGCGCCCCCTTCGAGGGCGTGGCGTCGACCTCCGGCCCGGGCCCGCTGACGCTCGCGGGCTCCGGCGCGGCTTCCGGCGTGACGTGCCGGTTCCTGGTCGGGGCCGACGGAGCGCGCTCCCGGGTGGCCGAGAGCTTCGGACTGGACCGCAACCGCCGGCTCCTCAAGGGGGTGGAGTGGGAGTACGAGCCCCGCGGCGGCGACGGGGACTGCCTGCACTGCTTCATCGATCCCGAGTGCGCGCCGGGCTACATCGGGTGGGTCGTGCCAGGCGTCGGGGCCACGCAGGTGGGCCTGGCGCTCCACCGGGACGGGCGCGCGGACATGCGCCGGTTCAGCGAGAAGATCGACGGCCTGTTCGGGTTGTCCGGGAGACGGGTGCTGGAGAAGCGCGGCGGCGTCATCCCGATCGGCGGCCGGCTCAGGAACTTCTACGCGGACCGGGTCCTGCTCGTCGGCGACGCGGCCGGCATGGTCTCGCCACTCACCGCCGGCGGCATTCACCAGGCCTACCGGTTCGGCAAGCTCGCGGCCGACGCCATCGCGGATCACCTCGACGGGGGCGGCGCCGGCAGCTCCCGCCGGGGAGCCCCCCACCCGGGCGACGTCGTGCGCCGCGCGTACCCGAACCACACCCTGAAACGCGCCGCGCGCTGGGGGTTCGACCACCTCCCGGTGGCGCGCGCGTTGCAGGCCGGACTCCTGAGCTGGAACGTGTTCCGGCGGCTGGCCGAAACCGTATTCTTCCACCGCTCCCGGTAGGGTCCGCTCCCGGTAGGCTTCCAACGCGCCCGGCAGGATGGAGCCGCCCATGACACGTTCCCGCGGGAACGCGAACGACGACGCGTACGGCGATGGCAACGGGCACGCGAGGTTCGTGATCATCGGTGCGGGGATCCACGGCCTCTCCACGGCCTGGCACCTGGCTTCCGAACTCCGGGCGGCCGGACGCGGCGAGGGCCGCGACATCCTGATCATCGACAAGACCGGGATCGGAGCGGGGGCGTCGGGCATCGCGTGCGGCGTCATCCGCAACAACTACTTCCAGCCCGCCATGCGCGAACTGATGGCCCACTCCGTGGCGGTCTGGGAGAGCGATCCCGCGGGGTTCTCGTATCACCCGGTCGGCTATCTCCAGATCAGCCACGAGGCGATGCGGGAGGACGTCGCTTCGATCCACGAGCAGCAGCGGGCCATCGGCTACGACTCGACGTTCATCGAGGGCGCGCGGGCGTCGCACGCCTACATGCGCCGCATCTTCGACGACTGGCAGGCACGCGGCATCACCAGCGTGCTGCACGAGCACCGCGGCGGGTACGCGAACAACATGGCCTCCCTCGGGGGACTGTGGGCGAAGGCCGCCGCCGAGGGCGTCCGCCTCCTCACCGGCGTCGTTCACGAGGGGTTCGAAAGGGACGCCTCGGGCGCGGTCACCGCCGTGGTCACCGACCGGGGCTCCATCGCCTGCGAGCGCGTCGTGGTGGCCACCGGCCCGTGGGTCCAGCGGCAGTGGGCGATGCTCGACCTCCCCGCTGTCACCCAGATTCGGGTTCCGAATGGCGCCCTGCGCGACGGCACCCTGCGCGGCGGCGCCCTGCGCGACGTGCCGACTTGGAGCTACTGGGCGCTCCAGGAGGGCACGCTGGACGTCGATCCCGGAACCCTCACCGACAATGAGGGCCGTCTGCCGCCGGTCGTGCACGTCGACACCGACGAGCCGCTCCGCGACGAGCGCGGGCTCGTGAGCGAAGGCCCGTGGGGCATCTACTACAAGCCGGATTTCCACTTTGGCGGCGTGCAGGGCGGCGCGATGCCCTTCAAGATCGACAAACCCGGCTCCGAGGTGGCCGTCGACCCCTACGGGCCGCTCTCCCCCGACTTCGTCGTCGGCGAGGGCTTCTACCGCCTCTGGACCGCCGCGCTCGCCTTCTGCCAGGAGCGGTTCGAGGGCCGGAACCATCTCATGAAGAAGGAGCCATCGGGCGGCATCGGCAGCTTCACGCCGGACAGCTTCCCCGTGTTCGACACCTTCGCAGACAACGTCTACTTCATCGCCGATTCCAATCACGGCTACAAGATGATCGGCGTCGGCGCGCTCGTCGCGAAGGAACTCATGGGCCGGCCGCAGGCGTTGCTCGAACCCTTCCGCTACGCACGGTTCGCCGCAGGCCGGCTCCACCCCACCAGCCACTCCCCCTTCCCCTGGAGCTGACCTCTGGAGCGGACCTCTGGAGCCGACCCGCCCGAAACGGTCCGTGACGTTCCCGCGGGAACGCCCGTCAAAGAGATGGGGTGGTGGGAGGAGAATCGGGTTGCGGGACAACCGGAGGCGTGAACGGCGGTGGGCCTCTGAAGGGGCCGCCGGAAACCGGGAGGTGATTCTGATGGACGACACCGGCATTCGGCTCACCGCGAACGACAGGTTCAAGCGCGCCAGTACGAACTTCACACGGATCGGCTTGCTGGTCGCCGTCTTTCTCCACATCGGGCTCTTCATCCTCGTGCAGCCGTTCGAGGCCGCGGACATGGGGTCCGTCACCAACGAGATCGAGTCGATCCGGCTCCCGCCTGAAGTGAGGATTCCGCCCCCGCCGGAAGCGATCGCGCGTCCCGCCACGCCTAGGATCGCCTCCGTCGACATTTCGCCGGACATCACGATCGCGCCGACGACTCCGGACCGGGCCCCCAGGGGCCTGCCTCCGCGTCCGCCGACCCCCGACCCGTCCGAGCGTCCGATAGTCATCCCCTACGACACGCCCCCCGTGCTGCTGAACGTGGGGGAGGTACTGCAGGTGCTGCAGCGGGAATACCCACGGGCGCTGATGGACGCCGGCATCGAAGGGCGCGTCGAACTGTGGATCTACCTGTCGGAGGAGGGCCGGGTCGAGCGGTCCGAGATCAAGACATCTTCGGGCAATCCCCTGCTCGACGAGGCGGCGGGCAGGGTCGTCCCGGCGATGCGGTTCAGTCCTGCGAAGAACCGCGACAGGGTCACCGCGGTCTGGGTCTCGCAGTGGGTGACGTTCCGCGTGAACTAGGGTAAGATTCGGCCCATGTCGACCCACTGGGCCATCGATCTCGGCACGTCCAACACCACCATCTGCGAAGACCGGTCCGGCCGGCCGCACATCGTGAACCTGCCGGACCTCGCGAAGCTGGAGCCCGTCACGCAGACGCCGGTCATGCCGTCGTGCGTGTGCGTCATGGACGGGGACGGCGAGGAAGTCCTCATCGGGCAGGCGGCCGTCACCTACAACTGGGACGGACAGGCCACCGGCTTCGCGCGCGGCTTCAAGCGCTACCTCGGCACGGAGAGCGGCCGGGCGCTGGCGCGTGCCGGCGGGAGAGCCTTCACCGCGCAGGACGTCGCGGCGCTCTTCCTGCGGGAGGTCATCGGCGCCCTTGAGACGCGATTCGGGGAAGAAATCACCGACATCACGATCGCCACGCCGAGCGGCTTCTACGAGACGTACCGCGCCGAGCTGCAGGCGATCATCCGGCGCCTGAAGCGCCGCAACTGGTGGGCGCGCATGTGGGCCCGGCTTCGGCGGCAACCGGCCGGGATCGTCTTCCGGACGCTCGACGAGCCCGTGGCGGCCGCGCTCGGCTACGGCGTGGACGTCGGGCGTCCCACCACGCTCGTCGCCTTCGACTTCGGGGGCGGATCGATGGAGGCCGCCGTCGTGAGGACCCACGGCGCGCAGACCGTGGAGACCGGGCGCGCGGAGGTGCTCGCGAAGCAGGCGGTGGAACTCGGCGGCGACGACATCGACGGCTGGATCCTGGAGCGCTTCGTCCCCTCGGCCCTGCGCGACTGGCCTGAATGGGGGGTCGCGCTCCGCTGGGAGGCCGAGCGCGTGAAGCTGCTCGCGAGCGCGGGGAACGAGGGCGACTTCACCTTCCGCAACGAATCGTACGGGAAGCTGGACTATCCCGCCCTGAACGACATCCTCGCCGCGAACGGCCTGTACGTCCGGATCCGGGAGCTGCTCGACGCGCTGCTCACGGAACTGCGCACGCGTCACGGGATCCCCGCCGACGGCATCGATGATGTCATCCTCGAGGGCGGGTCAACCCTCCTTCCGGAGGTGCGGAACGTCGTGGGCGACGTGCTCGGCCGGGAGAAGGTGCGGGAGTGGCTCCCCTTCGCGGCCGTGGCGCGCGGCGCGTGCATCTTCGCGGGCGGCGCGCACGTAGAGGACTTCATCTACCATGACTATGCGCTCCGCGTCCTCCCGGACGACGATGCCGACGCCGAGTACGAGCTGCTCATCCCCGGCGGCACGTGCTTCCCGACAGTCGAAAACTTCGCGACGCGCTACTACGCCCCCGGCCGCGATGGCCAGCAGCACATCAACCTCTTCATCTGCGAGGTCGGGCGGGTGGCCGGGCGCCCGATCGACTGGACCGAGCGCAGCAACGGCTCCAGCTATTTCGTCCCCCGGACCGCGGGCGAACGGGCGTTCTGCCTGTGCCTCAACGAGGCGGACCCCGCCCTGCCGCTGAACCCGCCCGGCAGGGGCACGGCGCCGCGGCTGCGCGTGACGTACTCGGTGGACGAAAACCGCTGGCTGTGTGTAACCGTACATGACCTGCACCGGAAGACGGACCTGAACGTGAAGCACCCCGTGGTGAGATTGCGATGAACTTCCTCAGAGCCCTGTTCGGACCGAGCCGGAAGGAGGTCTGGCGTCAGCTCTCCAGCGAACTGGACGGGCAGTTCCACGACGGAGGCCTGTTCGGCCACTCCGCCGTCCAGGCCCGCAGCGGCGACTGGACCCTCACGCTCGACACCTTCACGTCGGGCGACGGCAAGACGAACCAGACGTTCACGAGACTTCGCGCACCCTATTTCAATCCCGAGGGGTTCCGGTTCGACATCTACCGGGCGGGCGTCTTCAGCGGGTTCGGGAAGGCGCTGGGCATGCAGGACGTCGAGGTCGGCCATTCCCGGTTCGACCGGGATTTCGTGATCAAGGGCAACGCGCCGCGGCGCCTGCGGCGGCTCTTCGGCAACGCCAGGGTCCGTCGGCTCATCCAGGCCCAGCCCAAGATTCAGCTTACCGTGAAGGGTCGCGACGGGTGGTTCGGCCGGTACCCGGACGGGATGGACGAACTCCACTTCCAGGCACTTGGAGCGATCAAGGATCTCGCGCGGCTTCGGAACCTGTTCGACCTGTTCACGGAGGTCCTGTGGCAGGTCTGTCACGGGGGAAGGGCGGACGCGGACGATGTCCCGTTCCACGTCCGCCGTCTGAGCGCGCCCGGGGGCCGAATCATCAACAAGTACGTCCTCTGGGAAGGAAACGCCCCGCGACGCGACGCGGCCGCGCAACTCGGACGGCTCGGCGACCCCGCGGCGATTCCAGCCTTGGCGGATGTGCTCTGGGACGAGGACCCCGCGCTCCGGCTGCCGGCGGTCGAGGCGCTTGCGGCGATTCGGCACGCCGACGCGGTCGCGCCGCTCATCCCGCTGCTCGGCGACGCGCGGAAGGCCGCCGGCCTTCGGTTCCGCGACGGGGTCGCCGAGGCGTTGCGGCAACTGGGCGAAGGAGAGCTGGTCGTGACCGTGGGCGCGGCGCTCGGCGGCGATTTCGGGCACCTCAAGGCGTACGACGGAGGACACAGGGCGGAGATTATCGCGGCACTCGGCCACGCGCTCCAGGGATCTTCCGGCGCGCACGCGGCGAACGCGCTCGCCGAGATCCACGCCGTTGAAGCGCTCCCCCGGCTGCGCGAGGTGCGGAGGAGCCTCGGCACGCGGGACGCCACGGGTCAGGCGATCTCCGCCGCGGTCGGGAAGCTCGAGGCGCGGGCCTCACTCCCTCGCGCCGCCGCCGCGGCCGACGTCGAAGTCGACACCCTGCCACGGTCCGCCCAGGCACCCGGCCCCGACCCCGGCACCCTCCCCCGCAGCTCCCCAGCCCCTCGAGTCGAACCATGAAGCGGGGGACCCTCGCCCGACTCCTTGAATTGGACGATTCAGAGCCTCTCGTTGACGCCGTGGCGCGCGCGTTCCGCGGCGATGGGGCACGGATCGATGACTTCCTGACGCGTCCGCATCCGTTACTCGACGGTGAGTCGCCTCTCGACTTGGCCACGTCCAGTTCCGCCGGCTCCGAAGCCGTCCTCAGGCTCGTGCGACGAGCGGAGGCTGGTATCGTTGTTTGACCCCAGCGCGGGATTCCCTCTTCCCGGGCCCGCGCGTGGGCCTACCGGTCTTACGTTCCCGCGGGAACGTGTGGGGGTGAGCCGGTCCTGCCGCCCCCCTACGACGCCTCTCGTTCGAGGAACGATTCGAATTGCGGGATGGCGACCGCCGCCCATGACAGCAGCTGTTCCTTGATTCGCTCAGAGATCGCGAGCGCCGTATCGAGGCGCTCCGGCAGGTAGAAGGTCTCGCTGTAGACGAAGCGGCTGATCTCCTGATCGAGCTGGTCGAACTGGCGGTTCCATTCGTACAGCCGGAACGCGTCCGCGAGCAGCTCGGGGTCAACCTCGCCCGCCAGGTCGCCCCCAGACAGGCGTTCCCAGGCGGCCTCGGCGAGGTCCGGCGTGCGGTAGCCCTGAAAGCGGTCGATGAGTTCCGCGAGCCCGGCATCGGCCGGTGCGTCGTCGCGCAGGGTGCGGATCTGCCCCAGCCGTGTCTCCACGTCGTCCCGCATCGCGCTGAGTTCGTCGAGATTCCGTTCGACCTCGAGCATGAGACGCTCGACACCAACCTGAGCCGACGCGCGCCGGGCGCGTTCTTCTCGGGCACTGTCCACGAAGAGAGCAGCGATGATGCTGAACAGCACCACCACCGCTTCGAGCGCCAGATACCTGAAGTCCCTGCGACCAATCATTTGTGCCTCCGTTACCTTGGCCCTGGAGGGGATCGTGCCGATATGCGGCGTACCCCGGGACGTATTCTCGTATTCTCGGGTACGGCTCCAGTACGAGTTCGCGGGCAGTGGTGGCTTCAGCCAAGACGACCAACAACCGATCGTGGCGGCTGCAGGCGAACATCTCACACTCCTCTTGACCCTGACGTTACGTGAGGGTTTACCGTGGGGGGCATGGAAACGGGGCAACTTCATACGGTGGGGGAGGTGGCGCGGCTGGCCGGCGTCACGGTGCGCACGCTGCACCACTACGACCGGATCGGGCTGCTCGTCCCTTCGGGGCGGGCGGAGAACGACTATCGGCTCTACGCCTACGACGACCTCGAGCGGCTGCGCCAGATCCGGCTGTTGCGCGAACTGCGGTTCAGCCTGGACGCGATCGGCCGGCTGCTCGACGCTCCCGCCTACGACCGGCGGAGCGCGCTGGAGGCGCAGCGGGAGTTGCTCAGGGAACGACAGCGGAGGACCGACAGCATCATCCGAGGGGTCGACCGGGCCCTGAGGGCGATGGATGAGGAGACGGAGATGGACCGGACGGAGATGTTCGAGGGGTTGGAGGAGTTCGACCACGCGCGGTACGAGGAGGAGGTCGAGCGGAGATGGGGCGGCAGCGAGGCCTACCAGGAGTCGATGCGGCGTATCCGCAGGTACGGCAAGGACGACTGGGCGCGGATCACCGAGGAGGGCGAGACCGCGGTGGCCCGGCTGGCCGCGCTGATGGCGGAGGGCGCCCAGGCCGCCGGCCGCGCGGCGATGGACCTGGCCGAGCAGCACCGGCGCCACATCGACCGCTGGTTCTACCCGTGCAGCCACGGCATGCACCGGAACCTCGCCGAGATGTACACCGCCGATCCCCGCTTCGAAGCCTACTTCGAGAAGCGAGGGAAGGGGCTCGCCGCGTTCGTCCAGGACGCGATCCGCGCCAACGAAGCCCGCTGGAGGAACCGGACCGCGCAGGGCGCAGTCGCCGACGCCACCTCGGGCTCGGGGCGCGGATGTGAGTCGGGAACGCGAGGCGCGAGCCTCCCTTGACCGTTATTGATAACACGTTATCATTACGCCGGCCCCCGCGGCCCTCCACTTCCCTCCCCCGCAAGGAGATATGAAATGCCCTCGCCGGCCTACTCGACTGGCGTCGAGCACCCAACGGGGGAGGCATGCGCCCGGGGCGGAGCCTGGCGGTGAGCCCGATCTCCGGCGCTCCCCTGCGCAAGGGGCAGGCACTGCTGCACCAGCAGTGCTGGCACTGGGGCCGGGACATCGTGCGTCCGGAAGGCAACCTCCTGCTCGACGCGGGCTTCCTCAAGCGACGGCCGCCCGAGGGAGAAGCAGGATCGAGCTGCTACACGCTCGAGCTACCCGCCGGCGACCGCCTCATGTTGTGGGGTTTCGGCGTCCTGTACCGAACCACGCGGCAGGGCGGCGTTTACCTCAACCGCTACCGGTTTCGACCCGTCTGGCTGCCGTCGGAGACGATCCAGGAGCCGATTTGGCAGGCCGGCATGGTCCCGGCTGGACAGAGGCCTCCGTCGCCCCGCGTACCGGTTGACTTGACCGTCGCCGCCATTCGGCGCATCGCAGACTACGAGGAGTGGGTGCTGGCGCGCTGCGGCCTGGAGTATCGTCGCGCCGTCCTGCGCCAATGGAACCGGCCTTCCGAGCAACTGCCGCCGGAGGCGCTTCCCGAGGCCTGGCGCACGCTCGCCGACGCGATCGACGGCCAACCGACTCCTGAACCCCGCCGACGCCCGCGCGGGATCGGGGCGCGGATGTGAGTCGGGCTTCGCGTGACAGGGGGCGATAAACCGTTATCATTATCGTCCAACTGAGGGGGGCGACCTTCGATGAAACGAGACACCCGACAACGCCGGGCGATCCGCCGCGTGTTCATGAACGCGGGGCGCCCGCTCACGCTCGACGAGATCCTCGAGTACGGCCAGCGGATCGTGCCATCGCTCGGGGTGGCGACCGTCTACCGGAACGTGAAGACCCTCATCGGCGAAGGGTGGCTGTCGCGAGTGAAGCTTCCGGGTGGCGGGCTTCGGTACGAGTTGGCCGACCGTCCGCATCACCACCATTTCCTCTGCAACTCCTGCGATCAGGCGTTCGACGTCCACCGGTGCCCCGACGAAGTCGAGACGCTGGCGCCGGACGGTTTCCAGGTCGACAGCCACGAGCTGGTTCTCTTCGGCCGCTGCGCGGCGTGCGCGTGACGCACTCCTGACCCGGCCATGTGACCTGACGGGCCTCTGACCCGGCCGCTCCCCGCGGCCCCCACTGCGGCCGATCGGAGGTCGTCGGCCCGCCCCTTTGCCGCTTAACGATAATCCGTTATCATTACGGCCAGGCGCAGGCAGGCCTCACCTCCACCCTCGCACCAGGCCCACATGACGATGTCCAGACGCTCCTACATCCTCTTTCTCCTCCTTGGGATCACCCTCGCGGGCATGCCGGCGGGCGCCGCGGGCTGGACGCCCGTCGCGCAGGAGGCCGAGCGGCAGGCCGCGGACACCGTCGAGGTGGCCTCCGAGGTCGCCCCCATCTCCCTGCCGGACATCGTCGTCACGGCGGTCCTGAGTCCCACGGCCGTGAGCGAGGCGATCCGGCCTTCCGCCGTCTTCTCGGACGAGACGCTGCAGCGGCAGCTCGCGGGAACCCTCGCGCAGACGGTGGAATCGGTCCCGGGGGTCACGGTGACCAGCATGGGGCCGGGCACGTCCCAGCCCGTCATCCGTGGCCTGAGCGGAGACCGCATCCTCGTGCTCGAAGACGGCCAGCGGGTGGGGGACGTCCTCAGCAGCGGCCCGGACCACGCCTCGGCGCTCGCCCCTTCCTCGGCCCGGCGGATCGACGTGATTCGCGGACCGAGCGCGATTCTGTACGGCAGCAACGCGCTCGGGGGCGTGATCAACGTCATTCGGGAGGAGGTCCCGCAGGCGGTGCCTCGCCGCGCGACCGGGTTCACCTCGCTTCAGGGGCAGGGAGCGACCCGCGGCATCGGGGGGAGCAGCCAGCTCACCGTCGGCGTCACCGAGAACATCCCGCTTCGCGTCGAGGTTTCGAAGCGCGAGGGAGGGGACCTGCGAACGCCGATCGGGAGGCTGGTGGGAACCCAGACCGATGTGCGGAGCGTGGCGGCCGGCACGTCATGGGTGGACGACTGGGGCTACGCGGGCGGTTCGTTTCGCTACTTCGCGAACGACTACGGGATCCCCGGAGGTTTCGTCGGCGGCCACACGAACGCGGTGCGCACGGAGCAGGAGAGAGCCGCCGGCCGGCTCCGCAGCGTCATCCGGCCCGGGCACGGCCTGGAGGCGATCGAAGTCGATGCCGGCTACACGTGGTACCGGCACCACGAGATGGAACCCCCGGACATCCTCGGCGCCCAATACGATCGCGAGATCGTGAGCGGGGAGGCCCGGGCGCGGCACGCGGGATGGGGGCCGTTCGCATTGGGGGCCTTCGGGGCGAGAGTCTCGTGGGAGGACTTCGGATTCGCGGGCGCGCTGTACACCCCGAATTCGCGGCGCAGGACGCAGGCGGCGTATGTCCTCGAGGAGATTCGACTCGATCCGGTCAGGGTCGAGGCCGGGCTCCGCTACGACCGGGTCGAACTTGAGCCGGAGGAGGAAGACGCGTCCTCCGACATCGGACACATCCGCGCGCGTTCCTTCGACGCGGTCTCCGGATCGCTGGGCGCGCTTCTGCCGGTGACGGGGCAGTTCACCCTCGGCGCGAGCGTGGGTCGCGCCTTTCGTACCCCCGATGTACACGAACTCTACTCGGAGGGGCCGCACCTCGCGGCCAATTCATACGACGTCGGCAATCCCTCGCTCGAGACGGAGAAGGGGCTCGGCATCGACGTGTTCGGGCGCGTCACGGGACAGCGCCTGAGCGCCGAGGCGACGTGGTTTCGGAACACGATCGCGGGCTACATTTTTCCGCAGGCGACCGGGGAACTCAGCCGCGTACGGCTCCCCATCTATCAGTTCGTGGGGGAGGACGCCGTGCTGACCGGCTTCGAGAGCCAGCTCGAATGGTCGGTGCCGGCCGGATTCAAGCTGGAGGCCGCCGCGTCTTACGTGCGCGGCACGATCCGCGCCACCGACGAGCCCCTCCCGTTCATGCCCCCGCTCCAGGGTCGCGTGGCGATCGGCTATTCGCCGGTGAACTGGTTCATCGAGGCCGAGACGCGGATGGCCTCAAGCCAGGAACGGACCGGGCGGTTCGAGGACCCCACCGACGGTTACGCGGTCTTCGGCCTCTCCGGCGGCGTGCGCTTCACCTTCGCCGGGCGGCCGCACGTCCTGACGCTCCACCTCGACAACATCGGCAACACGGAGTACAGGCGTCACCTGTCGCGGGTGAAGGAGATCATGCCCGAGGCCGGGAGGAGCCTGAGCGTGACGTACCGCGTCGTGTACTAGCGCGGACGGCGGGCGCCCCCCGTCCAACGCGGCGTTCGCCCCCCCGGCATCCGAGGCTCCGTACGCAAACCTGCTCCGACCCGCTATTCTGAGGCGCGAATTCGCGGAAGCTCTCGGTCTGTGCGGGGGACATGACGGTTTTCGAGGACCATAGAGACGCCTTCGCCAGCGCGGAGGCGTTCTGCGGCCGGGTTGCGGCGGCGTTCGCCGTGGCCGGCGGGGTCGCACTTGCGGTGCTGCTGGCCATCACGGTGGCCGAGGTCTTCTGGCGCTACGTCCTCAACGATTCCCTGCTCTGGATCGAGGACGTCTCGACGATGTCGCTCGCCGTCGTCGTGGCGGCGGCGGTCGCCTACGGGGCGCGCGAGGGCTCGCACGTGTGCGTGAACCTGCTCGCGCGCCTCGCCGGCCGGCGCGTCACCCGCGTCACGGATGCCATCGCGCGGCTGCTCGGCGTGGGCGCGACCGGCGCGGCCGCGTACGCGCTGTTCGCGCACGGCAGTTGCGGCCTTCCCTGCGGCGCCGTCACCGGCAGCGTATCGATCCCGCACCTGCCGTTCTACTACGCGCTCGGCGCGTCGCTCGCCGCCTACGGACTGCTGCTCCTGTCCCAACTTCTCCTGGGGTTCGCGGCGTGGAACGCGGAAGACCCCAACGAGCCGGCCGAATGAACGACCCGGACGCGTGATGGACGGGACCGGCATCGCCCTCGTGGGCTTTCTCGCCCTCTTCGTCCTGCTCTTCATCCGGGTGCCCGTGGGGCTGGCGATGCTCGTCGTCGGCGTGGGCGGCATCGCGGCGGTCCGCCCGGGCGCCGTCACGGCCGTGCTGGCGGGCGAGACCTTCGCCGTCGCCTCCCGCTATCCCCTCACCATCCTGCCGCTGTTCATGCTGATGGGAAACCTGGCCGTGGTCTCGGGGATGAGTCAGGACCTGTACCGCGCGGCCCACAGTTGGCTCGGCCGCTTCCGGGGCAGTCTCGCGTCCGCGTCGATCATCGCCTGCGCCGGATTCTCGGCGCTTTCCGGCTCGTCGCTGGCCGCCGCGCTGACCATGGGCCGCGTGTCCCTGCCCGAGATGCGGCGGTTCAGGTACGACGACTCGCTGGCGACCGGGGCCATCGCCGCCGGCGGCACGCTCGGCATCCTCATCCCGCCCTCCGCGGGCCTCGTCATCTACGGCATCGTCACCGAGGAGAGCATCGGCCGCCTGTTCATGGCCGGCGTCGTGCCCGGGATCGCGCTCACGCTGCTCTTCGTGCTCGCCGTCTGGATCGTCGTCCGCCGCGACCCGGACAAGGCGCCCCACGCCAAGACGGCCGTTCCGTGGCGGGAGCGCCTGCGGGCCACCGCGAGCGCGGCGTGGATCCTCGGCATCGTCATCGTGACCATCGGCGGCATCTACGCGGGCATCTTCTCCGCCATCGAGGCGGCCGGCGTCGGCGCGTGCCTGACGCTCGTCGCGGCCTGCGCGCGGCGGGCGCTGAACCGGAAAACCGCGATCGAGGTCGTGAACGGCACGCTGAAGGCGAGCGGCACGGCCTTCCTGATCCTCTTCGGCGCGTTCGTGTTCAAGGTGTTCCTCGGACTCACCGGGATCGCGTTCGTCGCGGCGGAGTGGGTCGGCGAACAGGGCTATTCGGGCGCCCAGGTCGTCGTGCTCGTGCTGCTCATGTTCATCGTGCTCGGTACGTTCCTGGACGGGTTCGCGATGCTGGTGCTCACCGTGCCCCTCGTTCAGCCGATCCTCGAGTCGCTGGGGGTGGACATGATCTGGTTCGGGGTGATGATCGTGGTCACGCTCGAGATGGGACTGATCTCGCCGCCCGTCGGGCTCAACATCTTCGTGGTCAAGGGCGTCGCCCCGGACGTGCCGGTGCGCACGATGTTCCGCGGCATCCTGCCGTTCTGGCTCGCGATGCTGGTGGCGCTGATCCTGATCGCGCTCTTCCCGCGCCTCGCCACGTTCCTTCCGAACGCGATGTACGGATGAGGCTGTACGGATGAGGACCCACGGATGAGCGCGGCGGGCGGCCTCCGATACGAGGTGGAGGACCGGGTTCCGGGGCCGGTCGCGCTCGGTCTCGGCCTGCAGCTCGCCGCGATGGGGATCAACGGGGCCGTGCTGATCCCGACGATCGTGTTCCAGGCGGGGGGCGCCGATGAACTCGTGTTGTGGGCGGTGTTCGCCTCCGTCCTCGCCTGCGGCGTCGCCACCATCCTCCAGGGCCGGCGCGTGGGCCGGATCGGGGCGGGGTACGCGCTGCCGCACGTCAGTTCGGCGATCTTCATCGGCGTGTGCGCGGAGGCGCTGATCCAGGGAGGACCGGGGCTGCTCGCGACGCTGGTCGTCCTCTCCGCGCTCGCGCAGGCGGCCTTTTCCGCGCGGCTCTCGCTCCTGCACCGGGTGCTCACGCCCGTGGTCACAGGGACGGTGGTCATGCTCCTTCCCGTCACCGTGATGCCGATCCTCTTCGGCATGCTCAACGAGTTGCCGCCGGGAGCCCCCGTGCCGGCCGCGCCGCTGAGCGCCGCCGTGACGATCGTCGCCATCCTCGGAATCGCGCTCCGGACGAGAGGAACCCTCCGCCTCTGGGCCCCGGCCATCGGCATCCTCGCGGGCTCCGTGACCGGGGCCGCCTTCGGTATCTACGACACTGGCCTCGTGGCCGACGCGGACTGGATCGGCTTCCCGGCGGGCGGGCCGCCCGCGCTGGACATCGGCTTCGGCCCCGCGTTCTGGGGATTGCTGCCCGCGTTCCTGTTCGTGGCGCTCGTCGGCACAACCAAGTCGGTCGCCGTCGCGGTCGCCGCCCAGCGCCTGTCGTGGCGCCGGGCGCGGGCGGTCGATTATCGCTCCGTGCAGCGTGCCGTGGCCGCGAAAGGCGCCGGGAACCTGCTCGCGGGCCTGGCCGGAACGATGCCGAACACGCTCAACGTGAACGCCGTGGCCGCCATCGAGGTCACGGGCGTGGCGGCGCGCCGGGTCGGCGTCGCGGCCGGACTCGTCTTCCTCGTCCTCGCCTTCGTCCCCAAGGCGCTCGCCCTCATTCTCGCCATTCCCGGAGCCGTCGTGGCCGCCTCCATGGCCGTGATCATGGCGACGCTGTTCACGGTCGGGATGCGCGAGGTCGCTCGGAGCATCGGGGCGAACCCCCGCAACGGCCTCATCGCGGGCGTCTCGTTCTGGACGGGCGTCGCCTGCGAGTTCGACATGATCTTTCCCGCATTCTTCGCGGAGTTCGCGGGCGGGCTGTTGAGCAGCGGGCTCACGACGGGAGGCCTGGTGGCGCTGCTGCTCACGGGGCTCACGGCGCGCCGGAAGCGCCGGCTGCGGGGGACGCTCGACATGGCGGAACTGCCCCGGCTCCGGGAGTTCATCCAGGCGTTCTCGGCCCGGCACGGGCTGGCGCCGGTCCTGGACCGGCTCGAAGCCGCGAGCGAGGAGGCGCTGCTCACGCTCCTGGAGTCGCGGGAGGCGGCGGCGGCGAAGGAGGCGGACGAGGCGGACGAGGCGGAGGGAACACCGGACGATGGGAGGCGCGAACTGCTCCTGACGGCGAGCGTGGAGGACGACGAGGCCGTGCTGGAGTTCCGGGTCGGCGCCGAGGACAGCGACGATCTCAACCTCCAGGACCGCCTGGCCTGGCTCGAGGCCGACACCCCGGCGGCCGACGTGGAGCAGGAGATCTCGCTCCGGCTGCTCCGGCATCTCGCCTCCTCCGTCCGCCACCGGCAGTTTCACGACGTGGACATCCTGACCCTCCGAGTTTCCGCCGTCCCCGAGCGCGAGTCCCGGCCATGACGCGTGCAATGACGCGGGCAGTGACACGGGCAATGACGCGTGCGAGGGCGACGCTCGTCCTCGGATTGTGCGCCGCGGGCGGGGTCGCGGGCGGGTGCGGGGAAACGTCCGATACGAGCGGTACGAGAGAGTTGTCGCTGGCGCACTTCCTGCCGGCGGATCACGTCCTCACCGGGGACATGTTCACGCCGCTGGCGGAGAAGCTCGCGGAACTCTCGGGCGGCAGACTCACCGTCCGGCAGTTCCCCGCCGGAGCCTTGAATTCGTCCGCGCCGGCGCAGTACTCGATCCTGCGGAGCGGCGTGGCCGACATCGCCCTCGCCATTCCGGCCTACACCGCCGACCTCTTTCCGAAGACCGACCTCATCGGCTTCCCCGGCATCTGCAAGACCGCGGTGGAGTGTACCGAGGCCATGGGGCGCGCCCGACCGGTGCTGGAGGCGGAGTACGACGCGAAGGTGCTGGGGCTGTGGGCCAACGACGCTCCCGTGCTGCTCACGCGCGAGAGGCCGGTGCGGACGCTCGAGGACATGAACGGGCTCAAGATCCGGGTGTCGACGCGGAGCCTCATCCCGTTCATCGAGGCGCTGGGCGCGAGCGCGGTCATGCAGCCCGGCACCGTGGTCCACCAGAGCCTGACCACCGGCGTCATCGACGGCGTCGCGATCTCCCCGTCGGGGATCGGGACGTTCCAGCTTCACGAGCCGGCCGCCTACCTCACGACCTGGCTCCCCACGTCCGGCCTGCCGTTCGTCCTGCTGATGAATCGCGCGGTCTACGATTCCCTCTCACCCGAGGAACGGGGCTGGATCGACCAAGCCGCCGACGCCTCCCTGTCGATGGCCGGGGCCACCGCCTACGCGCGCGCCGGCGCCGACGGCCTGCGGATGGCGGAGGAAGCCGGCGTCGAGATCATCGACCTTCCCGAGAGCGAGATCCGCCGCTTCGAACAGGCCATCGCCTCCACCCGCGAGGCCGGCCTCGCACGCCAGGTGGGCGACATGACCGCCGGCGACGTCATCCGCCTCTTCCGCCCGGTCCCGTAACCGCCATGAGCAAGTGGTCGCGCAGGTGGTCGCCGAAGTACTGGCCGAAGTGGTATCGTGTCACGCTGGTGTGCTGTGGCGCCGGGGCGGTGTGCGGTGGAATGCTGGCCTGGTTCGGGCCGGGCTGGGGGCGTTACGTAGCGCTCGCGGGCGTCATCCTGTGCTTCATCTGCCTCTCGATCTGCTTCCGGCTACTCACGAGACTGCTGGAAGAGGGCCCCGACCGCGTGTTCGGCGACGACTGACTCCGGCGAGAAACCCGCACCTTGGCGGCGCAGCGGCGTCGCGTATCAGTCGGCGCGCCAGCCGACGTTGAACCGTACCGGTGCGGAAAGCGCAATCACGAGCGAAGTCGCTCGGCGTGCTCGCGCAGCTCGGCGCGGTCGCGCTCCCACTCGGCCCTAGCCCGCTCGCGGGAGGCCTTCTGCCTGCGCTCGTGAGCACGCCGCGCCCGCTCCTCGGCTTCCTGAGCCGCCAAGGCCTCACGGCCGCGGCGTGCGCGGATCACCGCTTCTTTCGCTCGGCGGGCGTGGTCCAAGGCGTCGCTGGCCGCCCGCCCAACGGACTCGACCACCTCCTCCACTCCCTCCCGCCGGTGCGGCGGGGCCACGGACTCGACGGCCCACCGCCGGCTCTTGGCCCGGGACGCGTGCGACTCGCATTCGATGAGCGCAAGGCGCGCCTCCTTCGTGAGGAGTATGGCCTCCCTCTCGCGCGAGGGTAATTGGAGGGCCGGGTTGCGCGTCAACGTGACGGATGTGCGATCTTGGGCACATGACGCCGGGACAACTTGTTGCGTTCAACGTCGCCTTGTTGTTCGCGATCGCGAGCCCGGGGCCCGCCCTTCTGGTGGCCGTCCAGACCGCGCTCCGCTCCGGGCGGGCGGCCGGCATCGCCGTCGGGGCCGGTCTCGGTGCGATGGCCGCGACGTGGACGCTGCTCGCCGCTGGCGGGCTGGGGCTGGTCTTCGAGCGGCTGCCGTGGCTGTACGGGTCCATGAGAACGGCGGGGGCGCTCTACCTGTTCTATCTCGCCTACCGGATGTGGACGAGCGCCGCGAAATCCCCGCGGACCCGCTCCGCCCCCCAACGCCAAGCCTTCCTCCGCGGGATTCTCATCAACCTCTCGAACCCCAAGTCCGTGCTCTTCGCGGCCGCCGTGATCGTCGCGATCTTTCCCGCCGGACTGAGTCCGGCCAACGGCCTCGTGATCGTCGCCAACCACTTAGTGGTCGAGATCGTGTTCTACACGACGCTCGCCTTCTGCATGAGCACTCAGGCGGTCGCCGCGCGGTACATGCGGGCGCGACTCTACATCGATCGCGCCGCGGCCTCGGTTCTCGGTGCCCTCGGGCTCTCGATCGCCGTCTCGGCCTTGGCGTAGCGGTGTCGCCTATTAGTGGGCGCGCCAGCCGACGCTTGCGGCCCACTCGTCGCGGGCTCTTGCGTACGCCTCGTAATCCATCGGCGGCCCGTCTCCCTCGGCCGTCGCCCGGCGGCGCGCTTCCTCCATCTGCTCGGCCAGCGGCCGGAGTCCGACGGCGTGGCGCCGCTCATCGAGCCGCTGCGGGTCGTCCACTTCGCCCGCCGAGAGCTTCCCGTCGGCGTCCCAGTCGAACTGTGTTCCGTAGCGCTGCGGCCGGCCCTCGAAGAAGCGGATCCGGTCCTCCAGCATCGCCGCGTGTCGGGGAGACGCCTTTCCCTCGCGCGCCGCGGTCTGGAGGAGAGGAAGCGCTCGCCGGAGCAGGCCGGGCTCCGCGATCGCGTGCTGCAGAATGATCCACGCGGCCTCCGCGCCTTCGGGGCCGACCAGGTCCGTTCCCGGCCATCCGACCAACTCGATGATCCGGCCAAGGTGCCGCGCGTTCCGCTCGTGGACGCGCGCCATCCGAGGCTCGTAGCCGCCGAACAGTTCACCCGAGGCCACGAGTTCGGCCCGCACGGCCTCGTCCCGCCGTGCCATCTCCAGCAGTTCGTCCCTGAGCGTCTCGTTCATCCGTCGTGGGTCCGGAGGATCCGCGCCATCCGCGTCGAAACGTTCCCGCGGGGCTGTATTCCATAAGACGCTCACGTCGTGCAGCCACGTCCTATATCGTCCATAACTTGCTTGATTATATTGATTTGTCGCGGCGTACCGGCGTCACCGTCGTCCCGGGCCGGCTAGCTCCGTCCCCTTGCATCTCCCACCATGTGGTGTGTATTATGGTGGGTATGACGCTCCCACAACGACCCCCGAAGCGCAAGCCGCGCGGCCGGCACCCCCACAACGCGCTCTCGCCCGCCTTCGTCCGCCACGTTGGCGAGGCCGGACGGTACTGCGACGGCAACGGCCTGTACCTCGATGTCCGCCCCTC